>JBBTWN010000030.1:0-6032 GCA_038062735.1 Patescibacteria group bacterium | reverse complement strand
TCGCGTTTTGGTCGATTGAAGACGTGGTTGGACTTTTTGGCGCAGACAACATGGTCGATTTGGTGGAGAAGCGAGTAAAAAATAATATTTATGTACGAGGTATCTGGTCGTACACAGATAATCTTGAGGAGTTGAATAAAAAGTATAACCGCGTAGATCAAAAAGAATCGATGCGCGAGGTACGCATGGCACCTAAAGAGATGGAGAAGCTCAGCATGGGTTATTGGATGGCGGGGCATACTGCAGCGTTTGTATCGTCACAACGAGAGGCATACGGGTTTGTCATCCGCAGTCGCGACTTCACCGACTTCCTCCGTGCCCAGTTTGAGATGGTGTGGAAAGAGTCGTCACTCATCGTCAAAGACGATTAGGCTACTTAATTACTGCCACGGTCGGCTTGATGCCAACCACATCTCCATTTGAATCAAAGCCGTACGTACCTATGAGACCAGTAAAAGATTTCAAATCGTATAGATAGTTTTTGATGACGGTTGGATCATCACCAACTGCCCTGATTGCTTGCTCGAGAATGTGCACCGCGTCGTAGCGCGCGACTGCGGGCCACTCAAGACTCGGGGTCGTACCAAAGCGCTCCTTGTATTCTGCGAAAAATCTTTCTTTCTCAGGCGTGCTTATAACGGATGGGTCTGCAACATAAATCATACCTTTTGCCTCAGGAGCTGCTTGTACTTCGACTGACGATCCAAAAAAGTTTCCAACTACTACCCCTTTGTACCCCTGCTCTTTGAGCTGCTTAAGTACTGCAAGACCTGTGGCTGGGCTATTTGGATTTACTACAACGACTTCTGGCTTTGCGGCGAGGATCTTTGTAATTTGAGTGCGAACATCTTTTGAGCCTTGCGGAAAATCCTGCATACTTAATACCGCCCCACCCAATTCTTGATATTGAGCAACAAAAAGATTTTTTAAATCTTGAGCAAACTCGGACTCTTCAGAAATAATTGCGGACTTTTTTGCATGAATTATGACTTCACTGGCCATTCCATTTGCCATGTCCTTGTTCAACCAAGAATTACGAAATGTATAGTCACCTGCTTTTGAAATGCTTGACGCGGATGAATACGATGCTAACTGTAGTACTTTTTCAGCATCTGCAATCGGAGCAATCGGCAGTACTTCCTGTGAACAGGAAACAAGAAGAATCCGCACACCGTCGGAGTCAATCAGTTTATGAGCCGCTGAGACCGCTGCTGCACCCTCGCACCTTCCGTCCTCGACGATGAGTTTTATGTGTCTCCCGTTGATACCTCCCTTGGCGTTTATTTTGTCTACTTCAAGTTGAATAGAATTCCTCTCAATCTCCCCCCATGCCGCACCATCGCCGGAGAGCGGTCCTATAAAGCCTATGAGGATGTCATCATTTCCACTTATGGGAGTAGGACTGAAATCAGATACTCCGAGTAGCACATACCCGAGTACTAGAAATCCAACTATTATGGCCGCTACGTTTTGCATATTTGGCTCAAAATAATGATAATGAGACAATGATATGCTTTTCTGTCAAAGCATCAAACGAACATATGCTACAGTATTTAAGAATTTTATATAGCTAAAATTGATTCTGTACATTTTTTTGTGATACAATAATAGAGATGCAAAAAGAATTACAGTTACTCGGCCTAACGGAAAACGAAGCCATCGTCTATGAGGCATTAGTGAGCCTTGGGCCCTGCAAAGCTGGTGCTTTAATAGCTAGACTCGATCTCCACCGCACTATCATCTATCGATGTCTCGAATCAATGTCGACCAACGGCTTTATCACCAAGATCGTGCAAAACGGGGTATGGCACTTCCAGATTGCTGATCCACAAAGCTTTCTTATTAGCTCACAGAGAAAAGAGATTATATTAGCCGAGCTATCCAAAATCATCAGCGAACGACAGGAGCGAGTGTCGTCACAAATTGTGGTGTATGAGGGTGTCGCAAGTTATAGAAACTATTGGTTACATTCGGTCGAACGACTGCCTGACGAAACGGTCGATTATATTGCTGGTGGTGATATGGAGCGTTGGTCAGAAATTATGGGTAAATATGAAAAAGAGTACTTGCGCGCAATCAAAAAAAAGAGAATGTCTTGGAGGTCTCTCCACTTCAAGCCACTGACAAGCATTGAAATTAAAAAGTTGAGTGGGGCCGGGATTCCTACAGAGTGCAGAGTCTGGGAGCCCGTGGATCAAAACTTTTTTGGCAACTTTAATGTTCTTGGGGACACCGTTATACTACACACACCGTCAGAGAATCCAAAGATTATTGAGATGCGAGACCGTGCACAGGTCAAAATGTTTCAAAGTTTCTTTGATCTCATGTGGGTCCACGCGAAGCCAGTGAGTCTTACTTAAGAAAGGCGTCGAGGCGGTTTTGTGCGTCTTGCGCAGATGACTCATGGTAACGATCGGTGCGCTCAAAGTTCATAAAAGCGTGGCCGGCGTCTAGGTAGACATGCTCCTCGTATGGAATGTGCGCGTCGGTGAGTAGTTGTTTGGTTTGAGCACGGTCCACCTCGGTGATGGACGGGTCGGTGCCGCCAAAGAGTGCGAGCACTGCGGGTGGAGAATCTGTGCGAGCGTGAACAAGTGAGGCTACTGGAGGGTGCGCTCGTGTGCCATAGAACGATGCGATCTTACTCACTCGCGCGTCAACGCCAGAGAGAAATGCGAGTCGCCCTCCCATACAAAATCCAACCACGGCAATCTTCTTCACTTCAGGATGTTCTGCCTGTACTTTGTCTATTTTTGCCTTGAGTGATTCTAAAAACATTTCGTCCGTCACCTTTTGCGCGATCGCGTGCGCACCGTCCATATCTGCATACGGATACACCGCGTGTGTGCCGGTGACGGCATGCATAAAGTCGAGCGCCACCACAGGCACAGAGTGTACTCGCCTTAACCGCTCGACGACGTCAGTCACGAATCCATTAACCCCAAATATTTCTGGCAGTACCACTATCGCCCACTCGCTTTTCATCTACTTACTTTACCACCACCACTCCATTTTGAAGAAGGCCGAAAGCGACGTTTGGTATGCGTAAGCCGGTAGCGTCGAATGATACTTCGCCGTCAGCACCAATAAACTTTGCACTTTTCATATTCTGAACCCATGTTGCATGATCAGCGTCGTACGTTGTCGCGAGTAACATAAACGAGTTGTATCCCATGTCCGCAGCAAACGGCGCGTCGAAACTATATTTTGTTTTGTACGCGTCTTTGAAAGTCTGCGTTAAATCATTTTTTGAAAGTGCAACAATGGCACCATCAAGTTTTGGTAGGTCTGAGCCAAGAATTTCTTTGTAATCTTGAATACCAGACTGGATGCTCTGATCGAACGCAAGTTGTGGCAGTGGTGCACCCGCGTACTGTCGCACTAACTCTCGTACTACTAACGCCCCGTCCTTAGGCGCAGTAAAGAAAACAACAACATCAGAGCCACTCGACATTATTTTAGTTGCAAGTGTTCGGGCAAGGGCAGCGTCGTCGTGCACCATTTCTTTGTGTATCTCGCCAGCGTACCCTTCAACAAAACCTGAGTAAAAGTTTTCATACACCGGGGTATTATCGCTCACCACTGCAAACGGTTTTTTGTAGTTCTGTTTTAATTCTTCCCCGAGCTTCTTCTGTATTGGGCGAGCTGCAGGGAGTACTTGAAATATGCTGTCGTTAGTGGCTGCAGTGCTCTGCTCAAACCCAAGCGCGACTGGCTTGCCTTCCGTTGTGACGTCATCATTAACGACATCGATGGTGAATGTGGAGAGGATCGCATACGCATCTACATTGTCTATAGATTTAAGTTTGGTGTATGCACTGATTCCTTTTTTTGAATCAAAACCATCGTCCTCTACCACTTCGTTAAATTGAAGTGCGCGGCTCTTGTTCCACTCCTCGCGTGCGAGTTCAAATCCTTTCAAATATCCCTCACCTGCAGATGCATACTGGCCTGTGGTGCCTGCGATAACACCAAGCGTCGCTGTGCCTGTCTTTTCAGTTGGAACAAAGAAATAAATCCCAACGCCCAAAATGATAAGCGCCACACCACCCCAAAATAGTCTGTTCATGTGCCCACACTATCACAGCTTGTACTCGCCGACTAAGCCTTGGGCACAGAGAACTGGCTATTCTTCAACGAGCACCGACTTACCATTTTGTACCTGATAGAGCGGCTGCACACGATTCGCACTTCGGTCATCGCCCAAGACACTAAGCAGTCCATCCTTGATAGAGTTTTGATTTTTTTCATGTGCAGCAAGGATTACTTTCGTACCGTCATAGGCTGACTTTGCGTAGTTTAGATTTGCCGGATGACTGCCATACCGCGCTATGTATGCCCTTACAAGTTCGTTATCCTCTGGTAGGTAGTTGTGGAAGTAGATACCATCTCCGGCACCACCTAATTCGTGCACGACATCCTCGACAAAAGTGTCTGCGGAAAACAAATGTCCTCGGATCCCAAGCTCCTGCAGTTGACGCACAAAGATAATGTTTGATGGTGGAAGTATCGGGAAGTAGATACTGTCCGGATTTGCCTGCTTCAATTTTGCAAGTACAGTTCGATAATCAGTTTCGCCTATCTGTACAGGCACAGTAAGCACCACTTCTCCACCGAGCCGTTCAAACTCTGCTGAAAATGCTTTCACAAAAACATCTATAGTCTCATCAACATCACCCACAACTGCCGTGCTACGTGCGCCCACAACAGTGTATGCATAATTTGCTAACTTCTCAGAATCTCCCTCGGCCGAAAAGCCGTTTGAAAATATATGATCTCCCGCCCTATAGAGGGTCGAGTCGCTATCCCAAAATACCAATAGTGGAACTCCAGCATCGGCAAACACTTTTGATGATACTTTTGCTTCGGTAAGAGAAAACGTCGCTGCAACAACAGCATCGTCAATGGTCACCAACTTCTGTGCAGCACTGACCATTGTCTTTGGATCGTATTGATTGTCCTCAAATACTGCGCGCACTTGGGTATCATCGAGCGCAAGTTCAACACCACGTCGCATTTCCTCTCCTATAAACGCATACTCGCCCGAAAGAGGGAGTGAGACGCCAATTGTAAAATTTTTATTTGTATGAAACCCATACAGAGAAAAAGCAGCTAGGGCCAAGAATAGCCCAACAATCGTGCCTATGCGACGAACCCCCATTTTGACATTTTCTAATATTTGTCAAATTATTTAAATACACGAGCGATGGAATGATTGTAAAATTAATAATATCTTGATTTTTTGACGTTGATTTTGATAGTTTTGTCAGAATTAGTGACAAATTTATAAAATCTTGCTATAGTTTCTTGATGATTCAGGAGCTTATATCACTCGGTCTGAGTGAGAAGGAGGCGCGCATCTATGCAGCTGCGGTTGAACTCGGCACGACTAACGTAACCGAGCTCGCAGCAAAATCTAACCTCAAGCGCCCAACCACATATCTACAACTAGCTGAAATGGCAAGGCGAGGTTTGGTCGAGGAGGTGCATATGGGAAAGAAAAAACTATACCGACCAGTCGACCCTTCTTTTTTTGAAAAGCATATTTCAAAAGCTCGCGAGTCAATAGAAATGATCGAACAATCGTACGTTGCCGGGCAAACGCGCTCTGGCCGGCCGAGCGTACAGGTATACGAAGGACTCGACAATGTACGCCGAGTCTACGACGAGATGGGTGAAGAAACCTCGATGCGTTTCTGGTCAAACGTGCAAGGTATCCAGCCGTACTTTTACAAGGACTGGACACACCTCTGCGAGCGATACAACAAAAATCAAACAACGGTGCGTGAGATAGTTGCAGACAATAAGGAAGCTCGGCGCTGGTCGAAATATCTTAAGGGAGTAATTGGACCCACGTATTCAGCCCGCACCGCAACGGCAGAGGGACTCCACAATGATGGTGCAGTTTCTTCAAGAGCACTCTACATCTTTCGCCTACACGAATTTAATTTTTTTGTCGTAAGGATTGAGGATGCAACCGTTGCAGCTACTTATCGAGCGCTTTTTGACATGGCCTGGAAATCCGCCAAAAC
>JBBTWN010000029.1:0-38997 GCA_038062735.1 Patescibacteria group bacterium | reverse complement strand
GAAATATTTCGTGGACAATTTGCGAGAGAACGTGAAGCGCGGACTGCGCCAAAAGATACGGAACGGCGTATGGCCGAGCTGGGCTCCGGTGGGGTACCTCAATAACCCCAAGACGCGCGGCATAGACGTTGATGTGGAGAAAGCACCACGAGTGAAGAAAATGTTCGCCCTGTACGCCACCGGAGCATACACGTTCAACGCTCTCGCAAATTGGTGCGAACAAAAGAAACTGCTTGGCAACAAGAACAAGAAAATCGCTCTTAGCAATGTTCAGTCAATCCTTGCGAACCCCTTCTATATCGGCCTCATGCGGTACAAGGGGGAACTATTTGAGGGACGACACGAGCCGCTCATAACAAAGAAACTTTTTGACCAAGTGCAGGAAGTCATGCGGAAGCGCGGCAAGGTGCGGCCGGACCGCAAACACCACTTCGCGTTTCTTGGACTGCTGAAATGCTCCTCGTGCGGTTGTTCAATCACGGCACAATACGCGAAAGGCAACGGCGGCACCTATGCGTACTATCGCTGTACCAAAAAACGAGGTGCATGTACCCAGCGATATATCAGCGAGGGTATGCTTGCCGCGCAGATCAAGGACTTCCTGCAAAAAGTTTCTTTGTCGAGCCAAGACACCGAGAAGGTTTTGGCGGCGTTAGCGCAGGACGAGGCACAAGCGAAACAAGACGCACAAGGCGAGGCGAACGCACTCAAACAAAAACTAACCGCCCTGGACACCAAACTCGAAAAGTTGCTTGACGCCTATCTCGCGGACACGCTATCCACACCCGAATACGCCGCCAAAAAGAACTCGCTCATGAACGAGAAAGTCCGGCTTGCGGAGAAAATAAGCGACATCGAGCAGAAAGGAGTGTCTTGGCTCGAACCGGCTCGTGAATTCGTTTTGTCGCTTAATCACGCCGCGAAACTGATCGAGGAGGATAATCTTTCCGGAATGACAGCATTTCTGAAAAACATCGGCGCGAACCATGTTTTGCGAAACCGCACCCTCGAATGGGAACCCAAAACGCCGTGGCGTTTTGCCGCCGAGCGAAGCGAGGCGGTCAGCCCCGACTTGTCATTTTCTAAGATGTGCTCCCGGCAGGAATCGAACCCACATCAGATCCTCCGCAAGGACCCGTCCTATCCATTGAACGACGGGAGCAAAATGTAGCTCCCCGCAAGCTTTGCTTACAGGGAGCAATGGTCGAAATATATCACGGTTACTTGCCTTTTAATAGGTAGGACTCTCCCAAGCCGTATACTGATGGAGTGATACATCAGTTGGTGAGTATACTTGTTGATCTCGTGAGACACTACGGTGCGTTTGGTGTTTTTATCGCCAGCATCACCGAGGAGGTCGTCGCCCCCATCCCCTCGGCGATTATTGTGGTAAGTGCCGGGTTCGCACTCCTCGGCGGCGAGGCATTTGGATGGCCACTCATTGGCCACGCGATTTTCAAAATTGCGCTCCCTGCTGCCGCAGGCATCACGATCGGTTGCATTATTTTTTATGGCATTGTCGCCTACGTGGGAAAACGCATCATCACACACTGGGGCAGATATGTCGGCGTTTCGTGGGAGGATATGGAAAAGATAAAATTATTTATCGAGCGCGGCTATCGCGATGACATTGTTATTTTTATTTGTCGCTCAGTCCCCTTTCTACCCTCAACGGCAGTTAACATATTTTGTGGTCTTATCCGCTATGATATAAAAAAGTTTGTCGTTATCACCTTTTTTGGTGCATGGGTACGCGCCAGCATCTTTGCATTTATTGGATGGTACGCGGGCGAGGTATACGTTCGAGTGATCCCCTACTTCGATGCTATTGAACTGGGTCTCCTGATTGTTCTGGGAGCGATTGCAATCGTTGTACTCGTGCGGCACTGGCACGCTCGCGTTCACGTCGTGCAAAAAACTCCCGATCAGCCGGGAGGTGTGCGTTAAGAATGCCGTGCGACTCAGCCACGAGGTGCATGTCCTGCATATAGTCCTCATGATGCCCGTTCGTAAGGTACGAAACAGTCTCCGAAATGCTCCTAATCGGGTGCTGCATTGATTCGGCGAGCGTCATACTATTTCTTGGTGCTCTTTTTGAGAAATGCTGAGAGGCGTGCTTTCTTTCTCGCGGCAGTATTCTTTTTGATGACACCGCGCTGCAACGCTTTGTCGATCGCTTTGTATGCTGCGGAGAGTGCTGCGGTCTGTGCAGCGCGGTCTGTGCCATGCGTGGCGCGCGCTGCTTGTACCGACGTGTGGAGGGTTCGCTTTCTGCGGATGTTAAAAACGTAACGACGTTCTGCCTGTCGGACGGCCTTTTTAGCTGACTTGATGATTGCCATTGGTCGAACGATACCGCAAATCGGTCTATAATGCAACTATGATAGCCTCAGTGCGCGGTCGGATTCTGGGTGCACATCGTGGAAGCATCATACTTGATACGAGCGCCGAGAGGGGTGGGATCGCCTATAGCATTATCGTCCCTGCCCTGACTTTGGCCAGCGCCAAAGAGGGAGAGGAGCTCACCCTCTATACATATCTATCTGTTCGAGAAACAGCACATGAGCTTTTTGGCTTTGAAACCAAGGACGAGCGTGAGTGGTTTGAACTACTACTCTCCGTATCGGGCGTTGGACCACGCTCCGCGCTTGGAGTTTTAAACGCTATTGATCCGCGCGGACTTAGCGTCGCAATTGAGAACGGCGACGCGGGGTCTCTCAGCCGCGCGTACGGCATCGGTAAAAAAACTGCAGAAAAAATTGTGCTTGAATTAAAAGACAAAGTGGCGATCGGCACTGAGCGTCGCGCGGGGCCTGTAAATGACGTTATCGACGCACTGGTGGGTCTCGGCTACTCACTGAAAGAGGCGCGCGACGCCAGTATGTCAGTGCCGACAACGATAGAAAAAACTGAAGACAAAATACGCGAAGCAATTCGTATCGCCTCACGCGCGTAACACTATGTATACGCTCATACACGTTCTGGTAAAAATACTTAAACTGTTTGTGCCTGAGTCGTGGGTCGCACCGATGCGGCCCGTCTACCACTGGCTTTTAGCATGGCTCTTTGCACTGTGGTATCACTTTCCCGCGCGGAGCCTGGTGGTCATCGGCGTGACCGGCACCAAAGGCAAATCGACAGTCGCCGATATGCAGTACGCAGTGCTCAGAGAAGCAGGATATACAACTGCACTCGCATCAACTATTCGCTTCGTAACGCCAAAGAGCGAGGAGCCGAATGTATTCAAAATGACTATGCAGGGGCGTGGGCACCTGCAGCACCTCCTCGCGCAAGCACGGAAAGAGGGCGCGACACACGCGGTCGTTGAAATAACATCGGAAGGGCTACGCCAATATCGCCATCGTTTTTTATTTTTGGACGCACTGATCATCACTAACATTCAAAAAGAGCATATTGAAAGTCATGGCTCGTTTGAAAACTACGTCGCTGCAAAACGAGCGATCGTCGGTGAGCTTGAACAATCACCAAAACCAAATCGCGTACTCATTTGTAATGTCGACGACCCGGAAGCAAAGGCGTTTTTAGAAGCGAATGTACCAACTAAAATCACATTTTCAAAAAATGAGCTGAGCACGTCCCCCATCGTACCTTTAGATGGCGACTTTAATCGTATCAATGCACTTGCAGTCTTAAAACTCTCTGTACATCTTGGCATTGCAGAAAACGTGGCACGGCGTGCCCTCGCGAACTTGCCTCCAGTTAAGGGACGTGTGGAGCACATCGAACAGGGTCAAGATTTTACGGTGATTGTTGATTACGCGCACACACCCGACTCGCTCAAAGCACTCTACGGTGCGTATCCACATCAAAAAAAAATCTGCGTGCTCGGTAACACGGGTGGCGGACGAGATACATGGAAGCGCCCTGAAATGGGGCGCATCGCAGACGAGATGTGCGACACCGTGATACTCACCAATGAAGACCCGTATGACGAAAACCCTCGTGCAATAGCCGATGCGATGGCTGCGGATATGACACGAGCGCCGACGATCATCATGGATCGACGCGAGGCGATTAGAGAAGCCTTTCGACTCGCTTCGCTTGCGGAGGGCAGAAATCAATGCTGCGTATTAATTTCAGGAAAAGGGACTGACCCATTCATCATGGGCCCGCGTGGGAGTCGTCAAAAATGGAGCGATGCACAGGTCGCGAGAGAGGAGCTCGAAAAAAATAGTACACTGAGGACATGAACGCGGTGCGTGATCTTATTCTTTTTATTCTTTTTCTTATCATGCTCGGTGTGGTCTGGGTGTACTCGGGTGGTGCTGAACGTTCGATAGCGCGTGGTGGCGCACTCCTTGAACCACCAGCGCCACTCGGCGGTGGACGAGCATATGATGTGCCGTCGGTCGCACTGCGCCCAAGAACGGCACCTGATGATGACGATGACACTAACCCCAGTGGTTGGGGTCCCTCCGTGGTCACTACATTCACTAACTTTCTGGGCACTTTTTCTGAAGAGAGCTCTCCCTATGCTAAGTATGTGACGCTTGAGCGCGGGCGCGCTGACTCTGATCTCGCCGGCGAGTATGTGATTATTCGCGTATCAAAATCTGCACCGAGCAAAGTCACGGTGAGCGACTGGCGAATAGAATCAACACAACAAAATATCGGGGTGTCACTCGGCTCGGGTACTGAACTGCCATCAGCAAACCAAGTAAATATCGAGGGCCCAATAACGGTAAATCCGGGCGCGGTGCTCTATGTTTCGACGCGACGCTCAGAAGTGGGAGTGTCGTTTCGCACCAACATCTGCACAGGGTACTTTGAGCAGTTTCAAAACTTTACACCATCTTTAAAACTCGAGTGCCCGCGTGCGGACGATGAGGCAGAACGCCTGATAAACGTCGCTGGCCTCCCTGACATGTGTCGTGATGAAATAGATAAGCTCGGCAGGTGCATCTATCACATCAACGCGCTCCCCGGCGCCATTGGCGCTCTGTGTCAGGATTTTTTACTGACGAAAATGACGTACGTCGGCTGCGTTAATCAACACAGAAACGATCCTGGTTTTTACAAAGACGAATGGCGGCTCTACCTCAGACGTGATCAGCAACTTTGGAAATCAAAGTACGAACGCATACGCCTCGTCGACGAGAACAAAAAAGTTATCGATGTCGTAAGCTACTAGTCGCTGTAGCCAGGACGAGGAGATGAATTCTCGCGCCACAACAGATACCCAACCCCAAGTACCGCCAACGGTATCAGTAAAAGTCCGCCAGTAGTGAACAGTCCAGAAAATACACCGCCAATGCCTCCAAGTATCCCAGCGGTAGTATAGCCAGTCGCCGCCGCTGCGGGAATGATGTTAAAAGCACCCAAGAGAATCGTCCCTAATGCAAGCAGTGCACCAGGAATAGTTGCAAACCAAGATGCATTCCTACTTCCGCTGAGGTCGTTGTAGTGATCCTTACCGCCGCCAAAAAATCCACCGACGTCAGCAGTTTTAATTTGCGTTGGCTTCATTCCAAGCTGTTCATGAGCTCTGGCGTGTACGTCTCGCTGGAGGGTGCCGTTGTACATTTCGTTGTTCACTGGAACTTTAAACTCTTGTTTTATCGGACGTACTCCTTCGCCTCTCGGCAGAGTCCAAATAAGTCTTGGCTCTGATCTTTCAAGATGTTCGCCTTTTTTTCGAAAAATAGTTGCCATAATTTATTTTAATCCTTCTCTTGCTTTTTGTATCGCTTCTTCATGCTGCTGACCACGACGAGGTCGCTGAACGCGTTTCAATGTATCAGCGTAGGCAAAAATTGACCGGACAACTCCTCTCACCTGCTCTGAAACGTGGAATGGCTGCATATCGGTATTATATCATACCTATCAACTCCGTCAATGGTTCCTACTGTCGTCTGCGTACAACATTGATTATTTGTTCTTTGGTTTCCGACGCTTTTTGTATTTGCCGATACCCAATTTCTTATCTATCTTATTACCCGCCCAATTAAACGGCGAGGACACAAGTTTGTAAGATAGGTAGATTGCAGAGGGTGTAAGAGCCCACGCAAGGCCAAACACGCCAAACGTTGAAATACCAAGCGCAGTTGCAGTTGCAGTAACAAGTGCGGGACCCGCAAACATCAACGCTAACGCACCGCCAACAATAGCCACTGGGACATACCAAATGAGCGTTTCAATCGCTGCAGTGCTAAAGTTGATATCCTCAAATTTTTTTTGCTCATCATCTGAATCTCCATCATCGTCATCTCCTTCACCCGGTAGCATCGCTCGCTCAACGGGTGCTTGTCGTACTGGCTCCCCTATTTGTTCAAGTATGCGAAACGCTTCAGCCTGAACTCGCGGCTCGCGTCCAACCTTGGGCGACAATCGCTTTTCAATGATCGGGGCTTCTGGTTGTGGCGCGTGTTCTGTCATATGACTACGAAGGCCAGATTACATTTTTCATTCTCTGCTTGAAGTTTGCAGTGTAGCGCTTATTTATCTTTTTGAATGATGGCTTGTGTTTCGTGATTCCAACCATTCTTCCAATCGCTGCACCCGAACCAACTACTGTGTAGTCGATGAGTGAAGCAAGTTGGTATGCTGCGTACGTTGCACCAACCATGGCAACGATACCTAAAATAGGAGCTACCAAAAATGGAGAAACACTTACCGCGGCAGCGATTGAGCCTACGAGTTGAGTATAAAATAATCCGATACTCAAGCCAGCCAGTACAACACCTCTCGCAAGAGTCATAACGAAGAGACCCTCAGCGGTAACCCCGGCTACCGTTCTTGGCTCTTCTGGTTCATCGTCTGCTGCAAGGGTTGCATCTCCGGTGTCTGTGTCTGGATGTCTGTCGACACCCTCAGCAATGGGTTTTGTTTTCTCATCCTCTGTCAACACAGGTGCTGCTGCCGCTTCACGGCGACGAACAAGGGTTGGGTCGCTCTCCATAACTTGCTGAACGAGAATCTCTGGAGTCACTCTGGCTGCATCTGCTCCCTTTAGAACGGTCATTGCCGGCGCGAGTAATTTTTCTTGTGGCTGTGTCATACAATCAGTGATTATTTAATGTCACTGGATTATACACCCTGACTAACACTATGTCAAGCACCTCGGGATGTGAGGGCGTAGAGGGCAATTCCGGCTGCAACTGAGACGTTTAAGGACTCTTTTGAGCCCTGCATGGGGATACAAACAATCGTGTCGGCGAGATCAAGAACCTGCTGATTGACGCCCAGTATCTCATTCCCCGCCACGAGCGCCCACCTCTTCTGTTCGAGACCCAGGTCTCGAACAGAAGTAAGGGGCACGGCGCGAGGATCCTGCTCAAGCGCGACAATGTGTACTTTTTTCTTTTGTAGCTCAAGAACGCACTCGCTTACGTCGGCGACTGACGACCACGCTACTGACAGGTGCGCACCGAGTGCGGTCTTTGCTATTTTTGCGTTTGGCCGTCCAAAGCGATCAGTGGGCGCTGGCGTATACCCACATAAGTAGATGTGTGTAACACCCAACCCGTCAGCGGTACGAAAGAGTGCACCGACGTTTTCTGATGAACGAATGTTGTCCAAGATAAGTGCGCGCATGATTCTCCCTTTGTAACACACCATGCTACCGGCGTGCCCCGCGGAGACCAATCGGCACAAAACCAAAATTGACGACGTGGATTCCTGTTTCGGTTTTTGCGCCTGTCCAGTATGCGTACTCGAAGCGGCGTACCGCGGGGAGGCTTATAATCGGATCATTGCCGACCAGCGTACAGTAGTTTCCATTCCACCGAAAGCATCTCCCGGGCCTTGCGCCAAAGTTGAGTGGCCAATGCCCGTGATATGCGTCGTCATCTATCGACCCCGATCTGCTGCGCTCGTACATCTCTCTGACCTACCCCTACTCGCCCGCCCGCGTTACCTCGCTCAAAACCCCCGTATTAGTTGTTCGTGCGAAAGCTGGTTGGTAAGACCATGCTTGTGTTCCCGACTGCATCAGTGCTGCGGACGAGATAGTAGTAGGTTGTGTTGGGGGTCAAGTTCGAGACGGTGACTGTATGATTCGTCTGCAGTCCCGCTGGATCTACCGCCACCGTTCCGCTTACAAACGGCTGTTGACGAGGTGCGGACGCTTCATTCGAGAGGATGGGTGCGGTATCCCAAAAAACCTGACCCTGCGTTACTTCGTTGGTCGTCCACGAAAAGGTCGCGCTGGTACTCGTGAATGTTGCCGTAGGCTTACTCAAGACGGGCACGGTGTCCCAGGTTATGTTGGTACCGCCGCTCGTGCCACCAAGCAGAGCATTAACACGGGCTCGTGTCGTAGGCCCGACACGTCCATAGCCCGTTGTCTCCGGAGTACCGCTTGAGACTATCCCCTCTCTCGTTTGAAACCTCTGAACTGCAGCCTCTGTGAGTGCACCAAAATAGCCAGTGATTAATCCTTCTGGATAGAGAGCAGTATCCTTGGCCAGATATGTTTGAAGCTCGTTCACTTCTGCGCCCGAAGACCCAAGGTCGAGTGAACTCACGATAAGCGCGTGCGCGTACTGAATCTGAAAAAGCATGGTGATAACCAATGCGAGCACCACCGCGCCAGCATACAGCCCGACGTGCGCGATACCCTTTAACCCTGTTGATTTGTTCATATGGATTAGATTAGTTGAAAATGCTGACATCCGCCGACGCTACATGCCAGCAACTACTGATGACGTTTGTAAAAGCCCCTGGTTACACTGAGTATGAAGATCTTCATGGAGCGTTCATGGGGGGTATCGTACGCTGGCTTCATGAGCAATCAAATACTTCTCGACGAGAGCAGCGCGCAAATTTCTGTGGCATACCATAGCTATCAAAAACTGCTGACCCTCTACGCGATGTCGAAAGTAAGCGACCGAGCGGCGTGTGACGATTTAGTGCAAAATACGTTTATGAAAACGTGGGCCTACCTTGTCGGTGGCGGCAAGGTCGCAGCGATGAAAGCATTTCTCTTTCATATTCTCAGAAATCTAATTGTCGATGAGTATCGTAAACACAAAACTGTTTCGTTGGACGTGTACCTCGAAAAAGGAGCCGAGCCCAGTCATGATACGACAGAGCATCTCATCGATAGCTTCGATGGTGACGCATTGGTTGCCCAAATTCAGCACCTACCAGAAAAATATCGCGCAGTCATGCGCATGCGCTACGTCCAGGATTTGAATCTGCAAGAAATGTCGAGTATGACGGGACAGAGCAAAAATGCTATCGCCGTCCAGATACACCGAGGGTTAGCGAAGTTAAAAACACTCTGCAAAGAGAGCGACGTGGCCTAGCGCACTTCTTTATTGAAATAGCTCCCAATCTTTTTCTGCATATGGTCGCATCATGAGGTAGGCACGGTACAGCCTTTGTTCCTTATCAGGGTCTGGCAGCGACCTATATTCGTATAGACTCTCCGCGAGAGCGGCAAATGCAGGATTCTTGGCTAAACACTGTGTAAAAGCCCTTTCTTTTCTATATCTATCTCCAAACCAACTATCGCCCGGCACACCGGCGAAGTGCAGGTGAAAATTGTTTTGTCGGGCTTTGAATTCTTCAAAAGTGAGGGGGGCCTGCGGTATTGGCTCTTTTTCGCTATCCATTTTAAAACTACTTAGTGATATAGACGATCATCTCTTGCTCGTTTCTTGCAACACCACCAGACGGCACAGTTCGCTCATATGTGCCAACGACTCCACCCTCAGCTGTAACGACTTCTCCGTTTTGTGTATGAGCGATGATGTGCTCTCCCACTTTTGCGCCTCGGGGAATATTTGAGCCCGTCCAATTCAACTTATATCTCTTACGCGCCTGTAATGCTTGCGACCGATATGCAGCATTTACCGCATCCTCTACTAAGCGAGCTTTGGGCGTTGAGCCTCCTGTCTCAAACTGTGGTCGCATAGAGTGAGCCATACCTTTACCGGTGCTTGCATCAAGCTCCTGAACTCGAATCGGTGAATTTTCCATTACGGTAATGTACCCTAAAAGAGACTCTAAGTCAAAACTGTGTGCGCCCACTTGGGATCGAACCAAGGACCTTCTCCTTAAAAGGGAGCTGCTCTACCGGCTGAGCTATGGGCGCAAGCGACGGGCGCTGCCACCTGATTATGCCCCATTTTCTGGTTTTTTTCCATTGCGATTCTCTCTGAGGTAGGTTGCGAGCTCGTCAGCGATACTAATCATGCGATTTCTAGACTTTGAACTCCCATCACGATCATAACGTTTTTCTGCTGCTCTCAGTTTTCTGCGCAACGTTTTCTCTTTCGCCAAGTATGGTTGGAGACTTCGATCAACGGTATTTGGCAGCCCTTCATTCATTGCTTGAGCCTACCCCGGCCCGGAGGTAGTGTCAAAAACTATTTTTTGAGCAAGAAAATCTCTATCAAATCTTCCATTGAACCCCTCCCACTCCGCGCATCATCATAGACCGAAATCAGTGCACGCGACGCGTTGGTAGCGGCGTCGAGTCCCAGCTTTTGTACTGCCCGTTTTGCTTTGTTATAGGTATAGTCTTTCATCCCCGCTTCAGCTGCCGTTTTTGTTTGTCCGGCGAGCAACATCGAACGAACTGCCCACGCCAGGGTGCCGTGCACCATCTCGGGCTCAACGCCGGCGTTGATGAGCGAGCGGTAGGTCACCCACGACGCTTTTCTATCCCCCGCCATGTATGCATCAGTGAGTGCAAATACGTTCGGCGGCGGTGATTCAGGTGTTGCTGGTAGTTCAAACTCTTCAAATGTTGTCCCTTTTGGAAATTTTTTCTTATCAGTTGCGCTCAACTCTGGGACTACCGCGATAACAAGTGTGTCGGCAGAAACAAGCGCGTCGCCGTTCTCTTCAATAAGCACGACACCATCGTCGTCATCAAGCGGTCGATCAAGAATGAGAGCAACCGATGGAGCAAACATCCCTTGCGCACCGACAAACGACATAGCGTTCGCATATGCCTCTCCGTTCTCTCCCACGCGAACTACTTGTGCGTCTCTTGCACGCTTCATCGCCTCTGTCTTTGCACGAACCACATCATCACCGAGAAACACGTAGAGCATATTAGAGCGCCTTCAAATCATCCCACGACTGCCCCGCATTTGTCGAGACCGTTATCGGGATGCCATTTGTTTCCGCACGGGTAAGAACGGACTCCATGATCTTTTTTATTTTTGGCGCGAGCTCGGCAACTAACTCTTTTTTAATCTCAAACATAAGTTCGTCGTGTATTTGCATGATCAGTGACGCATGACTCGCATACTCTTTTTCAATCAGTGCATGCGCGCGCACCATGGCGATTTTGATGATATCAGCCTGCGTCCCCTGTATGGGGGCATTGATCGCCATACGTTCGCCCGATGCACGGATAAACGGGAGCGGGCTTTTAAGCTCGGGGAAATATCGTTTTCGTCCGTAAAATGTGGTGGTGTACCCAAGACGGGTCGCCGTTTGACGCGTTTTTTCAAGATATTGTGCGAGCGTGGAGAATGTTTCAAAATATTTGTTATAAAAATCTTGCGCCTCGGCACGATCGGTGCCTAGATTGTCTTTGAGCGCGTTCACGCCCATGCCATACAGAATGCCGAAATTGATGACCTTGGCGCGACGACGCTCTTCTTTACTTACTTTCTCGGGTGGGACATTAAACACCTGCGCGGCGACTGCCGTGTGTACATCGAGCCCGCGCACAAAAATGTCAGTCAGCTTTTCATCCCCCGACAGGATAGCCGCGAGACGAAGTTCTATCTGAGAATAGTCGAGCGATAACAACGCTGACCCCCTGGGCGCCACAAAAGCGCCACGAATGCGGGCGCCACGTTCTGTTTGTGTCGGAATGTTTTGAATGCCGGGGTCACGGCTCGACATACGTCCGGTCGCCGACCCAGTTTGTGAGAACGTCGAATGAAGACGATGCGCTGCATCTACCAGGGGTGGTATCGCATCAATATACGTGCCGAGGAGCTTTGCCAGTTCGCGATGCTCGAGAATAAGCGGGATGATGGGGTGCGCGTCTTCAAGTTTTATGAGTTCAGATTCTTTAGTCGAGAGTTGTCCGCCAGCAGTCTTTTTCTGTCTCGCACCTGCGAGTCCAAGTTTTGCAAAAAGAATGTCACCGAGTTGTTTGGGTGAGTTGATATTAAATTCTTCGCCGGCGTATTTGTATATCTTTTTTGCGACTGCGTTGATTGCTTTGTGATACTCCTTCGACAAACCGGCGAGATAGCCGGTATCAATGAGCACACCGCGTGCGATCATCGCATCGACGACAGGAATGAGCGGCTCTTCGATATTTTTGTACACAGAGTCGAGGTGCTCTTGGGTCAACTGGTGCATAAGTGGTCGCTCTGCCTCTTCAAGCGTTTTCACTTTTGCACGCGCGAGGATGTCGTCGAGCCCTGGATTTTGTACTGACGAATTCAAAAGCCATGTCATTACCGCACAGCGCTTAAAGAGTTGTGAGTCTGTGCGGGTCGGAGCTGGCACCTCGTCCGAGGACTGAGCTACTTTTTTATGTGCGGTGCCTCCGCTGAGTTCATCAACTCGCGCCACCAGAGACCGGAAACCGAGTTCATGAAACAGCGTTTTGACCGAATCAATATTTAAAACATCTGATACCTTGTGCGCTGCAAATTCGACCGGCGCGTCAACGCGGATGGTGGCAAGTACTTTTGAAAACTCTGCCTCATCTTCGTGATCAACGACAAGCTTTTGCACGCGAGGCTTTATGCCACCTTCAACAAGCGCATTTTTATTTTTTTTAAGAGCGGCGTATATGCCACTGACGCCCCCATACTTTTGAATGAGCTCGGTCGCTGTTTTCTCGCCAATGCCCGGTATACCTATAATGTTGTCCGAGCTATCGCCAGCGAGACCTTTGTAGTCGATAACCGCATGCGGGGGAAATCCGTATCGTTCGACGACTTTTGCCTCGTCGTAGATGACGGTATCGTTGATACCTTTTTTAAGCGTGTAGACACGAACACGAGTATCATCAACAAGCTGTAGTGTGTCCATGTCTCCAGACGCAATGATGATGTTGTAATCTTTTTTCTCCTTTGTGGCGATGGTACCAATGATATCGTCGGCTTCAAACCCGGGTGCCTCGAGTATGGGAATGCCGAAGGCGGCCAAGACATCCCGTGAACGCTCTATCTGCAGCACCAGATCATCGTCTATTTTTTTCCGCGTCGCCTTGTACTCTTTGTACGCTTCGTGACGATGCGTGGGGCCGGGGAGATCGTACGCTGCAACAAGATAGTCTGGCTTCAACTCTTTAATAAGACGAATGAGCATGGCCGAGAGGCCATACACAGCACCGACCGGTGCCCCTGTGGTGTCAGTTAAAGGCGGCAGCGCGTGGTATGCCCGGTGTATGATCGCGTGTGTGTCGAGCAGAACGAGGGTCTCTCGGCTAGTCTTAGTGCCGCTCCGCATACTCTATCTCGCGACTCCCCACGTCACCAACGCTGAACTTTAAAATTGGTGCGCCGTGAGGCATGTAACCCGGGAGCCGCTCGGGCCATTCAACAATCAAGAGATTTGCAGGGTCATTAAAAAAAAGATCCCAGCCGATGGTGTGTGAGTCGCCGGGTGATACGCGATACGCATCCATGTGTATAAGCGAAGTGAATGGCGGATGAGTAATTGCGTACCGTTGTGCGATGGTGTATGTCGGACTGGTCACCGGACTCCCCGCATTCAGTGCACGGGCGACGGCCTGCGTAAACGTTGTTTTTCCTGCGCCGAGCTCTCCTTTGAGCCCAATCACATACGCGTGCGCCCCGGCAATTTGTGGCAACTCAGAAACAAATTTTTCTGCAAACTCAGGTAATTCTGCGAGCGTAACCCTCATATAAGAATGGTAGCATGAGAGGAGAATATGGCGATTCTTGACAACACACAGATAGATGAGTTGAAGCGCCGCGAAGAAGAAGAATTGGCCTCCATACTGTCGCAAAAGTATGGTGCCAAATATCTCGATTTAACGCGCGTCACCATAAATTCAGATGCGCTCCGACTCATCCCAGAAAAAGAAGCCCGCACGGCCGAGGTTGCAGCATTTGATATTGTCGGCCGTAAAGTGTCCTTGGCGATGCGCTCACCACAGGGGCCGCGCATTCCAGCCATTAAGGCCTTGCTCGCAGAACAAAATATGACGACAGAGGCCTATATGGTTTCGACGCGAAGCCTTGAAGCTGCGTGGAAGCGATACAAAGATCTTTCGTTCGCGATAAAAACGACAGAGGGCTCTATCGACATTTCATCAGAAGATTTGGTTGAACTTATCGAGTCAATCAAAACAGTCGCCGACATTCAAAAATCAATCTCGGGCGTTGAGGGGCTTGAAAAAGCACACCGCATCTCGCGTATTGTTGAGGCGGTGATGGCAGGTGGCTTTGCGGTCGAAGCATCTGATATCCACATTGAGCCAGAGCAGATGAGCGTGCGCCTACGCTACCGTTTGGACGGTGTCTTGCACGACGTCGCACGTTTTGATCACGTCACCCATCAGCTCCTCTTATCGCGAGTAAAACTGTTATCCGGCCTAAAACTCAACCTTAAGGACCGCGCGCAAGACGGACGCTTTTCTGTAGTTTTGAAGGGCGAAGAAATTGAAGTTCGTGTGTCCGTTATCCCTGGGGCATTTGGTGAGACGGTTGTTATGCGTTTGTTGAACCCTGAGGCGATATCCGTGCCATTTGAAAAGCTTGGAATGGAGGCGACTTTGGCTGCAATCGTTGAAAAAGCGATCCGTAGTCCAAACGGTATGCTCTTAAACACCGGTCCTACCGGGAGCGGTAAAACGACCACGCTCTACGCCTGCTTAAAAAAAATAAATTCGCCAGACGTTAAGATCATCACGATTGAAGACCCTATCGAATATCATGTCGTCGGCATCGTGCAGACGCAGGTTGAAAAAAATTATACGTTCTTGTCCGGACTGCGCTCGGCACTACGCCAAGACCCCGACGTCATCATGATTGGTGAAATCCGCGACGAAGAGGTGGCGAAGACGGCGATCGACGCTGCACTCACTGGACACTTCGTGTTCTCTACCATTCACACCAACAACGCCGCCGGCACCTTTCCCCGCTTGGCTGATCTTGGCGTCGACCCCAAGGTGTTTGGCTCTGCGGTCAACATCGCGATGGCGCAGCGCTTGGTGCGCGTCTTGTGTAGCAACTGCAAAAAGAAAGTGCCGCTCGCCGGCGCACAAAAAGAAATGGTCGACCGTGTGGTTGCAGGGCTCAGAAACAAAACAGTCATCCCGGCGGACGTAACCAGCGTGTACGAGCCCGTCGGCTGTGCAGAGTGTAACAACACCGGCTACAAGGGACGCATCGGTGTGTTTGAAGCGCTCATTCTCGACGACGAGCTCGATAAACTTTTGCGCACGCTCCCCTCAGAATCTGATATTCAAGCAGTACAAAAAAAGCGTGAGCTTTTAACGATGATAGAAGACGGCGTTATCAAAGCGCTCACCGGCGTCACCACACTCGCAGAACTCGACCGTGTCGTCGAACTCGACGCGTAGCACCTATTGCTTACCTTGCCGTTCCTGTTGTTGTTCCTGCGCCTTTTTGATGAGAGTGTTGTACGCTTTTTTAACACCGCGCATTTCTCTCTTAACGTTCTGAGTTATGACAACAACTCGTGCTGATATTAACGGCTTCTTGCCAGTGAAAAGTGTAACGAGTTTCTGTTCTGCAGACACCATGGCGACCCTGGCGTGCTCCATGAGAGTGAGGACTCTCGGCATCTTGTTTTTCTCTTGTTCCATGTGCTGAACCATATCCTCTCAGTGCCTAAATGTCAAATGGCTGCACCTAGAGTAGCCCCTTCATTAGTTCTTTAAACGCATCGTAAAAAACACGTGGATTAGTCTCCCACTCTCGCAACATGCGGCGGAGAAAGTTTGTGACGCGTGACATTTTGTTAACTCGCCCCATTTCACCGCTCGTGCGAAATATACGGCGAATGAGTTCATCGACTTGCGCATTCTCTTCTTTAAATTCTGCTTTAATCTCACGAAATACTAAACCAACACTACCCCCCGCATCATAGAAAAAATCAGTGATGCGTTCCTCTATAACATCGAGCTCGCGCGCACCAGCGCGCCCCTCGGTGCGATGCACTTTGCCTGGTGTGACTAAATAATGCGGGCGCAACGTTGTAACATTGCGCCCACCGTCACTTAAAAGGCGCGCCATCACCACATGCATAACATCGTGATACACTTCGATGCCCTTAAAGATGGCTAGTTCTCCCGCATCGATCGCAGCAATAACCGTCTTATCAAAGAAAAAATTACCCTTTTTATACCGCTGAACCGCGGCGATAATCAATTGTTGAAGCGCGAGTTGAAAAAAAATCTTAAATTCTTCAAACTCTGCATGCGTGATTGAATTTTCAGGCATTCTCAGAAAACTCGCCATCCAACGCTTGGAGAGCTGGGCCTCTTTGAACATCACTTCGGTGCGACGATCTATCGCGTCATTGATGGATCTCGAGTACTCACGACATTTTGGTATTGCAAGGACAGCCTCTGCTGCACCCTCGTTGACCCGTCCTACCATACAGGCAGTGTAGCAAACTACTTTCGGTACGACTTAATCGCACATTCCAAAATAAAAGCAGCAATAAATGAGGCGACACCGGTAGCCGCCCATGCAGTAAATGCAAATGGCGACAGCACCCACGCGCTCGATGAGCCGGCCACAATAACGGCAGCTGCGACAAACAAAATAACTGAAACGGCGAGCCCAGCATACAAAAGTTCTACCAACTGCTCACGCGAAAGACGAATTGAAAACGCTGTTGAACGTGCACGCTTTTGTTCTTGTGGTGAGTGTGTTTCAAACGTACTCATACAATCCACCTGATTTTTTTATATCAAAAAGTGCTTGGAGTGTCAAGCGAGTATGCGCACGCTTACGTTCTCGAAACAATCTTTAGATCCTTTGGGCTAAAAGCGCCGGCGTAGGGCCTACCGAGCCTCTCCACCTTATTGAAACCTTCGACTCGAAACCTGCCATCTTCCAAAGCAGCAACGACTGTACCCTTAAAATAAACGGGACAATACTTCAGTGCTCGCTGCGTCATCACCACACTACCCTCTTCAATGTTATTAGTCATGGCGTCCACCAAACGTTTAGCACGCACAATGTGACTTCTTGGCATTATCCTCGCATCCTTACAAGATTCGATATCCATATCTGAATCATAAAAAACCCAAACCACTCTAAGCAACACGTTGCATGATGGTGGAACACAGCTCGGGATACCGCGAGTAGCTCCTCCGAAGAGGTAACCGGCGGGTCCCTACCGCGAAGCCACGGCGTCGCTTAGAGGGGCCTGGGTTCTTTTTTGTGTTACACCATGATTTTTAAAATAAAATGCCTCCCAATGGAGGCTTGAGTATGCTATCATGAGGGAGTCATTATGTCAAGTGCCCCTGATTCTACCGACGGACAGCTCGACACGGCGCTCCGCCCCACTCGCTGGGACGACTATGTCGGACAAGAGAGCATTAAAGAAAACCTCCGCGTCCTTATCACTGCTGCCCGCGAGCGAAATCACGCGCCAGAACACACATTGTTATACGGCCCGCCAGGATTAGGAAAGACGACACTCGCGCATCTTATTGCAGAGGAGCTCGCTATCCCCCTTAAAACCACCGCGGGTCCCGTCATTGAGCGTGTTGGTGATCTCGCGGCGATACTCACCAATTTAGAGCCAAACTCGATTTTGTTTATCGACGAGATACACCGTCTCCACAAAACCGTCGAAGAGGTGCTCTACCCTGCGATGGAGGCGGGCAAACTCGACATTATTATCGGTAAAGGACCGTCTGCGCGCACCATCGAACTCGCGCTCCCGCCGTTTACACTTATCGGCGCGACAACACGCATTGGCCTTATCTCGGGTCCCTTGCGTTCTCGTTTTTCTGGCGGCGTGTTTCAGCTCGACTTTTACACACCAGAACAAATTTCAAAAATCATTAAGCGTTCTGCAAAAATTCTTGGCGTCGAGATAGATGACGACGCACTCCACACCATCGCCAAGCGAAGTCGGGCGACACCGCGCACCGCAAATTACCTTTTGAAACGCGCGCGCGATGTCGCGCAGTTAGAGCGCTCCAAGTTAACGGTCGGGCTGGCCGAGAAAGCTCTTTCGATGATCGGCGTCGACACGGCGGGGCTCACCGTTTCTGACCGACGTATACTCACCGTGCTTATTGAAAAGTTTGGTGGAGGCCCTGTCGGGCTCGCCACGCTCGCCGCTGCTGCAATGGAAGAAGAAGATACTATCGAGGCCGTGTATGAACCATATCTTATGCAAGAGGGATTTTTAGAGCGCACGCCACGCGGACGTGTCGCGACACGTCGCGCCGAGGACCATATCGGCAAAACACCAAAACAAGCAAAGCTTAGTTAATTGTCCCAAAAAGGAATGCCCGGGCGGACATCGGGATCAAAAGTTCGTGGAGCGTGGCCCTTGTAGATTGACGTGTTTCTATCGAGATGTGCTTTCTCTACGAAAACACCTCCCTTCAAAGTGATAATGTCGTTTATGTTCGATACAACCTCACCTTGTGCGATAATTTCTTCACGAGCATCCACCATGTCTTGTGTACCAACTTCAAAGTGCCCACGAATATGGCGGACGACGCGGATGTACATGCCCCTTTTAACTGCCTCAAATCTAATTGGATGCTCTGGCTGACGTGGTGGCCGATCACCGATAAATGGGATGCTCATAGTACAAGCATTATACACAATACCTAGAAAAAATCAAGGGGCTGGCACTCGTCCTATGCCACACCTAAACCTGCCACCCCTAATCATCTGAGTGCCGTACTGCATGCAGGTATTGCATGGAAGTGCGTGCATATATGATTCTCCGTCGTATCCACGGTTTTGAAACTCAGTGTAGCCGGCCCCATTGCAGTTAGGGCACAGAATGACTCTTCTCTTGCCGGCGCACGCAGTGCAACCAGCCCCAGTACAGGCGGGGCATGCAAAGGGAAGGCGCAGAATATTTGATTCTCTGTGCCTATTACGTTGTCTTCGTATGCCCTGCACCAATGCCTCAAAAAGAGGCCTTCGCATGGGTGGCGGTGGAATTTCATCATTCATACATTTATTTTTAATTACTAATATCACTAGTTTGTCGCTGGGTAACGGAAAAGTTAATTTTTTAAATAAGATTATTGATTTTTAACAAAATATGTTATATTTAAAACATGCGCTCGATCCCCCACGCCGTTGAGGCTGTCATCGAGTCGGACGGATTTCTCCACTTCGGCCTCGCTAACCGTGTGCTCAATTTATCGAAGACAGCAAAATTTATAAAGCCGCTTGTCGAAGCGAGAACAAAAAAGTCGGCGAGCGTCGCGGCCATTCTTATGGCGCTCTCACGGCTACGTGTAAAAAAGCACCGCATCAACAGCGCGCTCAAAGCGATAAAGCTTGACGCCATCACCATGCACAAGGCGCTTGTCGAGCTCACCTACGAAAAAACATCTGCAAGCATCCGCGCCATAGAAAAAATCAGCACTGCTTTGCGCGAGAACGGTATATACGTTGTTGTTACTGTGGGCACCACTGAGGTCACCCTGATTACAGAGAGTGACGAGCGGACCCGTGTAGAGAGGGCGACACCAAAACCAAAAGCGTGCGTCTTAAACCTTGCTGCAGTCGCCGTACAGTTTAACGAAAAGTATATCGAGCAAGCTGGCATGGTGTATACGCTTATTCAGCAGCTGACATTTCAAAACATCAACGTTATCGAGTTTTCCTCGACATACACTGAGCTCGTGTTTTATGTAGAGCAAAAGAGCATGAAGGTTGCATTTGATACGCTGTATGATCAGTTCATGTGATGTATGCCGGACAAAACAACTATCGCGATAGACCCGGGGTATGACCGCATCGGCATCAGCGTGTTTGAGGGTAAGACGCTCGTACATTCAGAGTGTTTTGAAACGGACAAGAAAAAAGAGTTTGCAGAGCGGCTCGTGGCCGTGCACAAACACGTGGCTGCAGCATTAAAAAAGTACAAACCAGAGTCTCTAGCACTCGAAACACTATTTTTTTCAACGAATGTTAAAACCGCTATTAAGGTGAGCGAGGCACGCGGCGTCATACTTCTTGCGGCGGCACAAGCTGGGGTGTCGGTGTGCGAATACTCACCACAAGCAGTAAAAATAGCGGTGACGGGGTCCGGGAATGCGCCCAAGGAGGCTGTTATTCGTATGGTTCAAAAACTTGTACCGCTGGGGGCACAAAAACGCCTCGACGACGAGTACGACGCGATAGCATTGGGGCTCGCCCACACGGCGACCATACGCCCCTCGTGATTATCCACAGACCGCTGTCCCCTCTCCCCCCTTGCACGTAAAAATAAATTTGATACAAATAGTGCGTATGGCAAAAAATAATAAGGGGGGATTATTGAACGAGGAGGAGGACGCGACGAGCCCAGACCTTTTGGATGCAGCGCTCGATGAAACTGAAGAATCCGAAGAGGATGAATGGAAGGACGGCCCTGAGAAGGGCGACAAGTGGAGCGACGAAGAAGAATATTAAAAACCCGGGCACGCCCGGGTTTTTTAGTTATGCAAGATACGAATGAAGCGGTGCTTCCCTACCCGAATAACGGTTGCCTTACTAGGCACTGATGTCGGAACTGGCGTCGCTGGGGTCATATCAACCTCAGTAATTTTAATTGCTCCGGCTTTTTCAAGGCGATTAAATTCCCCCCTCGAAGACACTAGTCCTTGCTCAAGCAGAACATCAACTAACGAATAATCCCCATGCACCTCGATAGTCTTGATATCCTCTGAAAAGCCTCCCTTTGAAAAAGTGTTATCAAAATTCTGATGTGCCTTTTCTGCAATATCTTTGCCGTGATAGATCGCAGTAATTTCGTACGCGAGTCGTTTCTTTACATCAATTGGGCGCCCCGTAAGGATTTTTTCTATTTCAGGGAGCTCTAGCCACGTACAGTCTACAAAGAGTTGCTGCATGTTCTCATCCGGCTGCGCCATAATGCCGCCATACATGTCTTCTGCACTCGCATCAAGAAACACACCGGTTCCTAATGACTTAGACATCATCTTCTCACCAGTTTTTGGATTTTCAAGAAGGGTGGTGATGAAAACAAACTTTTCTTTGTCCTTCATGCGCCTGAGAAGCGTTCGACCGGCAAGTGCATTAAACTTTTGGTCGTTGCCACACATTTCAACGTCTACGTCCATCGCGACAGAGTCGTACCCCTGCATGAGTGGATAGAACAACTCATGTAGATATAACGGCTTATTCTCGTTGAGGCGCTTTTCGAACATATCGCGCTCAAGCATGTGCTGGACTGTAAAATGCGAGGCGATATTTATCACATCTTCAAACGTCAATTTTGACAACCAGACGTCATTATAGAGAATTTTTACTGGATTTTCTCTCGACCGAACGTCGATTACAGGCTCAACTTGTTTGATCCAGGTCTGAGTATTACGCACCACCTCATCTCTCGTAAGTTGTTTGCGTGCTGCATCTGATTTATCGGTTGGGTCGCCTATCCGTGAGGTGAAATCGCCAATCAAAAAAATAACTTCGTGCCCTAGCCGACGAAGACGCTCAAGGATCATGTAGTTTGTAGCGTGCCCGAGGTGCAGAGAGGTTCCGGTCGCATCGGTCCCGATATATATGCGCAGCCTTCTTCCAGACAAGAGCTCTTTCTTTAATCCCTCTTTGGAAGGGATGACTTCGGCAACGCTTCGAGAGAGGAGATCATCAATCTTTTTTTTGTCCGTGCTAACAGTGGGCGCTGATTTCCAAAACATAGTTTCAATGTAGCATAGGGGCCTGCGTGATAGAATGGTCAAATGCGTCGTCATTTGCGCCGAGCCGCGAATCATGCGCGGCGGTTGGTCCCCCGTTCGCGATATGAGATCGTTCTTTTTGTCCTTACACTTGGACTTTTGATGGCCGGATTCATCTTTCTATGGGCAGCATCTCTAAAAATCCCCGATATCCAGTCGATCGAGGAGCGAAAGATCATCCAATCGACTAAAATTTTTGACCGTACTGGCACGGTGCTGCTTGACGATTTGGGTGACGACATCACCCGTACATCGGTGCCCATAACAGAGATTTCTCAACACATACAAAACGCGGCGATTGCAATCGAGGACGCTGATTTTTATCGACACCGTGGCATTAAAATCACTTCGATTATTCGTTCGGTCTTAGTGAACCTCATCAGCGCCGGGTATGAGCAGGGAGGATCGACGATCACTCAGCAGGTGGTTAAAAATTCTATACTCACCACTGACAAAACGGTATCGAGAAAATTAAAAGAGTGGGTGCTCGCGCTTAAGCTTGAACAAACGATTTCAAAATCGCAGATACTTGAACTGTACCTGAACGAGAGCCCGTACGGCGGCAGCATGTACGGCGTCGAGGAAGCATCGCTCGCCTTTTTTGGTAAGCACGCAAAGGACATTGGTCTCGCTGAGGCGGCGTACCTTGCGGCGATCCCCCAAGCACCTACATACTACTCACCGTATGGTAATCATCTTGAAGACCTTGAGACACGAAAAAATCTCGTCCTCGCCCAAATGGAAGAAAATAATCTCATCTCTGCCGAGGAGTTCGAAACAGCAAAGACTGAGAAGGTTGTGTTTCAACCCCAACAGGTTAAAGGAATTCGTGCCCCGCACTTTGTTTTTTATGTGCGTGAGCAACTTGAACGCGAGTTTGGCCGTCGAGCACTCGAAGAAAACAGTTGGCGCATCATCACGACGCTCGACGCTGAACTCGAGGCCGAAGGAGAAAAAATGATACTCCCCTACGCACTTGAAAACACAGAAAAGTACAATGCGACAAACGCGTCTTTACTTGCGCTGAATCCGCAGACCGGCGACATCCTCGCCATGATCGGCTCGCGTGATTTTTTTGATAAGGAAATCGACGGCAACGTGAACATAGCGACAGCGCTTCGCCAGCCGGGCTCTGCGTTTAAACCGGTAGTTTACGCGGCTGCGTTTATGAAGGGATTCGCTCCCGAAACGGTACTCTTTGATGTACCAACGCAGTTTTCAACCGACTGCCCGCCCGAGTCAGTGAACGACCAGGCCCCCTGCTACTATCCGGGCAACTATGACAACATCTATCGAGGCCCAGTGACACTACGGAACGCGCTCGCGCAGTCGATTAACATCCCCGCAGTAAAGCTGCTGTACCTGGTTGGTCTTTCTGACGCGCTCTCCGTCGCACGCTCACTCGGCATCTCGACGCTTGCGGGTCCTGACCGTTACGGCCTCACGCTCGTCTTGGGAGGTGGTGAGGTGCGTCTACTGGATCTCGTGAGTGCCTACGGAGTTTTTGCAAACGCCGGTATTCGCACACCGCCGCGCGCGATACTAAAAATCGAAGGGAGAGACGGCACGGTTGTCAAAGAATACCCTCTCTCGCCACAGCAAGTAATCCCCAAAGATGTTGCACTCACTGTTTCTGACGTACTCTCTGACAACGTCGCGCGTACACCAGCGTTTGGTGCGGGGTCCGCGCTCAACATCCCGGGGCATCACGTCGCGTCGAAAACAGGAACAACAAACGACTACCGTGACGCATGGATAGTGGGTTACACGACCGACCTCGTGATTGGCGCATGGGCAGGAAACAACGATAACAAACCAATGGAGAAAAAGGTGGCGGGATTTATCATCGCGCCCCTATGGAAGCAATTTTTTGACTTTGGGCTCACGCTCTACCCCGACAAGCCATTTCAAGAACCGCCGCTTCTCACACGAGAGACCGATAAACCGATCCTGCGCGGCATTTGGCAGGGCGGGGATATCGTCAACGACAATGGCCGAGAAAAAGTTACTGTGAACGTGCATTCTATTTTGTACTGGCTCGATAAAAAAGACCCGCGCGGCGCGGTGCCCACAAACCCCGGTAACGATCCACAATTTACACGCTGGGAGTACTCGGTACGCCGCTGGGCCGCCCAAAACGGTCTTACCGACGGCTCATACATCTACCGCTAGATGGCTGCGCGACTACGCAGTCGCCCCAAGAGATTCAACAATATTTTTCTCGCGCTTTTCTGCATTCTCAATAACTTTTGTCCCACCGAATACACCGAAGCCATACCCAATCAGTGCGCCAGTGACCGGACCCCCAAGGATTGCGCCAATGAGAGCTAGGTATGCTGTCATGACACCCGTGAACCCAAGTGCGCTGAGTATTGATGTGTGGGCTTCGCGGCGATGGTATTTAATTTTTTGTGCAACACTCATTGCGTTATACTGTTTTTCTTTCTTTTTTCGATACGCGGCCGCATCATCTTGGGCACGCAACTCTCTCAGTTCACGATTTCTTTTCTTCAGTTCTCCTCCCCTTTTGCTCCAAAGAGATGGCCCGCGAGCGCCGTACAGGGCCGCAAGAAAACCAAGACTTTTTACAACGCCCAATGCGGCGAGAATTGTTGGGGTGGCAAGTCCCATAAATACAAGTCCGTCTGCTGCCATGAATCCAAGCAAAATAATTGCGAGCCAATCACCGACCTCGCCTACTTGGGCGAAAAACGGATAGCGGTATGCAAACTCTTTTCGAGCTGCCTTCTTTTGCTTCTCTGACTGATGCACAAGACGGGGCGTGTATTCTACCTGTGATCGTGATTCTACTGCCATGGGGAGTACAATACAGTATATAAACCATTGTGTCAAGTTTCTTTCTCTAACGGATGTCGCGGACGAGGGAGGAGGATTTGGGGAGTTCTTCGTGGATGTGTTTCAAAATGTCACCGCGGTGAATGCGTATTTTGTTTTTTATAATTGATGGTGCTTCGATGTACGCAGTCGCATTATGCATCTTGATCTGCCCTTTCGATAGGTTGACGCCGTAGACTCGAGCGGCGTTGACGATGGCTTTTTTGAGCGCGTCGTGAGGCGGTGTCAGTGATTGAAATTTTTTTAAAAAATCATTCGCGCGCTTCATTCAAATATCTTAGCGGTTCATCGGCATCACGAGATATAAAAACCCGCGTTTTGGTGAGTCCTCAATAACCATGGGCTTTCCTGGGCCGGCCACTGAGAGTTGAACCGAGTCACTGCTGATACCGTGGAGCGCATCGGTGATATAGCGACCATTAAATTTTATAGTGAGGTCAGAGCCTTCAAGAAGCGCGTCGATTTCTTCATGCGTTTCACCAACAGAAACGTTTGATGACTCCACTTCAAATTTTTTCTTTGCGACACCAAACGATAACGTCACCTGCGAGTATGAATCTGCAAAAATAGTGACCATTTTAAACGCACGCGCAACATCCTCTTTGAGCACCGTCGCTCGCACCTGAAATTGTTTTGGAATGATCGCTGAATACTCGGGGAACGCGCCATCAACGGTTCGTGTCGTTATGTAGCCCTCAGAGGTAACACACGTTACCTGATTGTCGGTCACACGTACTTCGACCATTTCTACGCCTTCGAGCGCTCGGATAATGTCCGGGACGTTTCGCGCCGGTAGGAGTACTGTTCCAAAATGAGCTTTTGATTTTACTGCGCGGCGTGCCTCAGCGAGACGAAATGAGTCTGTGGCAGCAGTGACGAGCTCTCCTTTTTCAAGAAGAAGGGCGACGCTCGCGAGTTCTGGCTTCATACTGGTTTGTGCAGCAGCAAACGATACCGTGCGTATGGCCGACGACACGTCGGATGCGGGGAGTTCTGCAGAAAGCCCTTCGTTCTCCTTGACGTACGGAAGTGTGGGGAACTCGGCAGCGTCAACGGTGGCGAGTGCCGTTTTACCCGTTTCGCCACGAATGATGAGCTGTGAACCTTCAAGGGTGAGGGTGAGTTTTTGTCCTGAAAAAGCGCTAACGGTCTGTGCCAATATTCCCGCATTCACCGCAACAATACCCTCTGCATGAATTTTTGCTTTTAAAATCATTTCAACACTCACATCAAGATTGGTCGCGCGAAGAACGGCTCTATCCCCACTGACCACAAATACCGCACACTGCAGTACCGGGAGCGAAAGATTTTTGTTGCTGATCTTCGCCCCCACCCCCGCTGCCCGTTCTAGATGTTCTTTAGTTATTTCTAGCTTCATATAAATACTTATGATTATTATGCTCTGTGGATAGTGTGGAAAACAAATTCCGAGGTATGAATTATAGATGAATTTGAAATTGGTACGTGGAAAAGTGTTGGGTTAGCGGGCGGCTGGCTGTTAACAACTTCTTGCTTCGCACCAGACCCGTGGTCTGCGTTGTTATGCACAGTACTGTGTTTGATGTCCAGTGTTGAGTTATACATACGCATATCCACAGTTTTTATTTGAGCATTCCGCGAATTTCTTCAATTTGAATTTTCAATTCTTCATCCGCTGACATGTCGACCTTTATTTTTTCACATGCGTGGATGACCGTCGTGTGATCGCGTCCGCCAAAAACAGTACCGATGGCCGGATACGACATATGGAAATCTTCGCGCAGAATGTACATGATAATTTGTCGCGGCTTCACCACCTCTCTGCGGCGCGTTTTTGCATACATCGTTGCTTCGTCGAGAGAATAAAAATCGGATATCTTTTGAATAACGTGCTTTACCGACACCGAGCGCTTGGGGCGCGCGGTGTTTTTTATAAGATCCCGTATCTGATCATCGGAGAGCGTGCCACGAAGCTGTGCTTGGCAGAGGACTGTGTTGAGCATCCCCTCGATATCGCGGATATTACCCGGTACAGCGAGACTCAACGCCTCGATGATGGGCTCAGACAGTATCAGCCCCAGTGACTCCGCCTTGGTCTTAATAATGGCCATACGACTCATGTGGTCCGGCTCTTGGATTGATACCGTCATGCCCGCGACAAATCGCGATTTGAGGCGGTCAGTGATGTCCTGGATAAGATTGGGGTGGCGATCGGATGAACAAATAATTTGTTTGTTTGCATCGTGGAGCGTATTAAAGAGGTGAAAAAACTCTTCTTGGAGTGTCCCCTTTTTTGAAAAGAACTGCATATCGTCGACGACGAGTACGTCATACGAGCGGTATTTTTCTTTAAACTGCGGGATAGACCGATTGTTGATCGCAGACATAAATTCGAAACCGAAACGCTCTGCGGTGAGATAAAAAACTTTTTTTGACGGGCTCGCGCGTTTAATTGATGCGCCAATCGCCTGTATGAGGTGCGTTTTGCCGCGGCCGGTCTCACCATAGATAAAAAGCGGATTGTAGGCGATGCCGGGCGCCTTGGCCACCGCGATGCCGGCGGTGTATGACAGTTCGTTGAAGGGCCCGACCACGAACGAGTCAAACGTGTAGCGAGGGTTAAGATTGTCTGAGCGATTAACAAGATAGTCGGATATGGGGAGCTCGTCGCTTGTTTTCGTGGCGACCACCCTTTCGACCACCTTTTTGCTTGAATCTCGAGAGACCGTGAACTCGACAGCCCGAATGGTATCTACGAAGCCGCGTACGGTCTTTAAAATAAGCTTTCCAAACTTCTCGTTGAGCCAGTCACGGGTCAGTTGGTTGGGTACCCCGACATAGAGGACGCCATCATCAATACGCACAATGTGCGTTTCGGTAAACCACATTTTAAAACTCGCCGGAGAAATGGTGAGCTCAATGTTGGTGAGAATATTTTCCCACAACTGTTTTGTGTCGAGCTCCATAGAGTCCATTATCCCGTACCGTGGGATTGTCGCAAGTTGCGGATAAACTGTGTATATGGTACAAATCACGTATGAAGCGAACGTACCAGCCGAAAAAGCGTAAGCGAGCGAAAACGCACGGCTTTATCACACGAACCAAAACAAAGAATGGTCGCCGTGTTCTTCTTCGTCGCCGCCGTAAGGGTCGTCACAGTTTGACTGTTTGAGTACATGCTCTCGCGCAAAACGCGCCTGCCTCACCACGTATTCACCGGGAGACCCGATCGTCGGGTGAGGTTTGAATTTGGAACGGTGGCTTTATATAGCCACAATTTAGCAAAATCGGGAGGTGCCGGGGTTGTTGTTGTTTCAAAAAAGGTGGCAAAATCTGCACCTCTCAGAAACCGTATCCGACGCCGCGCCTACGCTGCGCTTCGTGCACTTATGCCGTTTTCTCATGCCATAGCGGTATACCCGACCAAAGAGATGGCGACGGCGCCATTTCAAAAAATTATTGAATCGCTTCGCGGTGCGCTACACTGAGAAGATACCGTATGATCTCGGGCTTTTTTCATTCTGTTATTTATGAGCCGATTTACAATGCGCTCGCATTTTTGGTGTCTAGTATTCCTGGCGGAGATGTCGGTATCGCGATTATTTTAATTACCATCGTGGTAAAACTCATCCTCTTCCCTCTCGCACTCAAGGCATCGCACACACAGCGCTCGATGCGCGCGCTCGAGCCGCAGATGAAAAACCTCAAAGAAAAGCACAAAGATTCGTCTGAGACCCTCGCCCGAGCGACCCTCGCGCTCTACTCGGAGCACAAGGTCAATCCATTCGCGAGCATTCTCATTCTGTTTATACAGATTCCCGTCATTTTGGGTCTCTACTGGGTCATTTTGGCAGAAAGTCAGTCGACCGGCTTTGATCCGTCACTTCTCTACTCATTCGTCACGGCTCCAGAGGCCTCGTCCTTCGTCTTTCTGGGCCTCATCGATTTGGCTAAGGGGAGCATTCTTCTCTCTGTGCTGGTCGGCATCACTCAGTTCATACAGGCACGACTTATGATGCCAAACGCCCCCGAGAAGTCGGGTAAGGGTTTCCAGGACGACCTCGCTTCCTCAATGCACATACAGATGCGCTACGTTCTCCCGGTGGTTCTTGCAGTCGTTGCATACGTCGCCTCAGCGGCTATCGCTCTCTACTTCCTCACCTCCAATATTTTTGGCATTATACAAGAAGTGGTGGCCCACCGGACACACACTATAAAAAAACCCTCATGACCCCGCTTCAAACCGTACAAAAATTACTCTCACTCATGGGTCTTGAGGCCCAGGTTACTGAAGCTAAAGATGCACAGGGTACGGTCATCCGCATCACGACGAGTGAATCAGGGCTTCTTATCGGTAATCATGGCGACACGCTCTCCGCGCTCAATCAACTCGTTAAAAAGATACATGAAAAAGAGCTCGTTGAGGGCGTACATCTCTCAGTGGACGTAAACGGGTACCTCGCGCGTCGTGTTGAAGCGCTCGAGACAGAGGCAAAGCTCTTGGCCGAGCGTGCACGCACGTTTCGCTACGATATTGAAATGAGTCCGATGAGTTCATATGAGCGCATGGTTATCCATGCGACGCTCAAAGACATGCCCGACATTGAAACGATGTCACACGGCGAAGGCAAACTGCGCCACATCGTCGTCCGCTACAAAGATCCCGCCTCGTCAAGCGCGCCGCAGCCCTCTACGGAAGAGGATTCAGTGTTGTAGACCACAGCAATCCATCGTTCTTGTTGATAAAGAGTGCATAGCCGCCGTCATCGCTCACGCGTAGACTCATGACATCAAATGGCCCCTCATTTTCAAATGTTGCAGCCTCGGTGATGGTACCGTTTATAGCATCGACATACCACAAATCGTCGGCCGTGTGTACTCGGCCCAGAAGCCAATCGTCAGGATACTCGCCGTTCGGTACCGTATTTGGTATAGCGCACAGCATCAGGGGTTCTTGCTTCGGTATAAACGCACATTTTGATATAAGTGTGCCCATAGGTGCTCGATATTCAAGATCGGCGTCGACGTCGTGGAGGACGAGCCCCAGTGATGAGCCCGACGCGGTCGAATAGGCGATATATGCGCCCTCGCCGCCAATCATCGCCATGAGCCCGGGGGCCTCATTAATTAGTTTGATGAGCTCGTTCCCTCGTACTTCAAATACAGCGCCAGAAAGACGCGACGACGGCGCAGTCGCGAGATATACCTTACCGGACGCTACCATCGGGATCCACGACCGAATCACGGATGCATGGATACTTTTGGGGTCGGTGCCACTCGCGATACGCATCTCGAGCGTTGACCCAAGTGGCGACTCGGTGAGACCGACAAATGTTTTATTGTAGTCTACGGCGATGCGATCATACTGCGGCAAAAACGAGCCGATGAGTGACTGGTCCGGTGTCACGGTGCGCAGTGTCGATATAAAATTATCTATTGCCCCAGTGTCAGAGACGATGCGCATAATGGTGGTCGACCCGGTGGTAAAGAGTGCTTCGCGTACTGCGGGCACCGTGGTTAAGGAGAGGCGAACTGATTCGAGCCTGTCGACCGGGGTCTCATAGATATGTCCTGTTTGCCGTTCGACGTAGCGCACATGTGCCGGAGATGTTGTTGAAACGGTGTAAAATGTTGCGCCCGCGACGGGAACGTCCGAGATACGACGCAGCGTTGGTGCCGCGCCCTGCACGTTGTCTCTCCCGTTTCCACCGAGCGGTGTGTCGTCATTTCGTATTGACGGATTACCAAAAGGAAAGAATGAACCAAAAAGCCCGCCAGAGTTCTCGCCTTCAGTAGAACTGTCTGGGATGAGCGTTTGAAATACCCATACACCAACGCCCACCAACACGAGGAGAGAGACAAAGGCGAGTGCAAGTGTAACGCGCGCATTCATATATTATTCAAGCGCTCGCAGTGACACCAGATCGGGATTTATAACGTAAAGAATTAAGTACACGAGTAGCAGTATTGCAAGCCCCAAAAATGCGTTTCGTATTCTCTTCTTTCCGTCTTGCTGTTGTGGGAGCGCACTCGAGAGCATATACTCGATGCCACCGTACGCTATCATCACGACCGCAGCGACAGCCCCCACCGCGATGGCGAGATTGAAAGCTATGTTCACATATTCAGAAAGAGGAGTATTCGTGTCAGTTGGAATCCCTGGTATTGGAGCGATGGGCACAAATTGCTCCGCGCGGACAGCAAACGGCAGCACAACGCATGCAAGAACGAAAAGATAGACAAAAAATGTGCGCATATTAAAAGTTTAACAAGAACGTTTGCTTCTTTTCCTCAAAAAAGCGTGTGGGATGCGTATATTCTACTCCCACCTGATATGACCCCGAGCCGGCCCCCGTTTTTCTAAACGTTGCGGTCCGCACATCCTCGGTGTCGAGGTCAACGGGCGTGCCATTTAGTGTCCAGCGGATAATAAGGTCGCGCCAGTTTTTAACGTAGAGCGGGTATGCGATAAAGGCAGTCTCTTCGTTTGGAAATTGGTGTACACCAATGACTGCTCGTTGTGTCTCAACCCCAGATAGGGGTCCAGACTCGTAAATAACAACACTCGGTGCCCTTGGTGAAATCGTTACTACGCGTTCGGCGGTGTCACCTGCGCGGCTTGTAGCGAGGATGCGAACAGTAAACGGCGCATTAAAAGTTGGTGGTTCGAGCGTAATGAGCGAACGTCCATATCCGGAGAGACTCTTTCGAATAGACCCATTTACGCTCCATTCATAATACACATCACGGTTTGAAACTCTCGTGCCGTTTTCAATAAGATCTGGAACGGCAAGAATAGCAAAATTTGAATGAGCGTCGCCGAGCGGACGTATGCTGCTGAAGGGCGGCACCGTAGACTCGCTCTCATACACGAGGCTCACGTCCTGTGGCGCGAGGGTAAAGACCGTCTCACCCGACGCCCCATTTTCGGTGATTGCAGACACAGTAATGTCACGCGTCTGCCCACGGTCCGGTGCGGTTATAGTGATACTCGGTACACCCTCAGCGAGCACTTTGCCGCCCGACTCAAAACGGATGGAGGCACGGGCGGTGTTTGAGCCTATGAGATTGGCGCGTATAATAACGCTCTGACCCGGTCGGGGGTTTCTTGGTTCACTCACTACCTCGACAGCAACGCCAAGTGTTGGCACCAGGGCATGTGTGGGGTGCGCCAGAGCGACAAGTACCAAAAGTGCGAATGAGAAAAAGTACCTCATGTGAGCCCGTTCTTTTCATTATACTCCCTATCTTCCTTCTGGACCGCGTCTATGAACGCATAGAGGAGTACGAGACTAAGCAGCGATAGCATAAAGTCTATAAGCCCGCCCAAAAAAGGCAGTATCGCCGATAAAAATGACAACCCCTCGAGACCAAACGAGACAACCGCGCGCATAACGAGGCGCGGGGCTGAACCGGCATTTAAAAGGAGCCACGTGCCAAGAATAAAGATCCAAAGTGTCGACGCCAATACCCCCGCGAAGGTGCCAATGATTCCAATAATAGGGACTATAGCCAAGATGCCAAAGAGAAGTGACAAAAGAAGAAAAAAGGTCCCGATTGACACAATAGACCATTTGTTAAAATTCGAGATGCTCTGTCGTCGCTTCATAGCTACATGGCATCCTTCTTGGCTTTTGCTATCGCCAAAAGCTGCGATGGATCGGTGGTGATGATCTGCTCCTCTGTGTATGAGGCAAAGATTTTAATCGCCACGTGCTTTAGCCCTGCAAAGAAGATCCCCTCCCCCACGTCCGATTCCAAGAGTAGATATTTTTCTTCGTCCGTGAGATTAAATGTTTTTTGCACCACATCTATGGATGTCGGTGACTGCTTCAAGAGCAGTTGTATCGACGAGTTGGTGAGCATGGGGAGTCCGTAGGGACTTTTTAAGAAGTCCTCCACGTCTTGGGTTATGGTCGCGAGGCCGAGGTAGTACTTACGACCTCTTTTTGCCATCGAGTAGAGAAAGGACGCAGTGTCGTCATACTTCATCATCCACCACGCCTCGTCGACGACCAAGAGCCGCTTCTTCAGGTCTTTTCTAATCGCGTTCCAAATGTAGTGCGTCACGATGTACATGGCGACAGGCTTTAACTCGTCCTCCATGTCGCGCACCGAAAACGCGACAAATTTTTTATTGATGTCGACGTTAGTTGGACGGTTAATAAATCCGGCCCACGTGCCCTTCGTGTACTTACCCAGGCGTTGTACCAATGACTCTGACCCCTCCATGCCGGCGAGTACGAGTTCAAAGTCTGACAAAAGTGGCGGTGACATGCCTGTAAAGTCGTTGGTGCCCGTGATGTCTTTCAGTGCGTACGTCTCGGTGATGGCGCGGTCAATCAGCGCGTCTTCTTCTGGGCTCAGGCCCCCAAGCATGATGCGAAAAAGGCCGACCAAGTTAACAATGTTTGAACGAAGAATATCCGATGGTGACTCGTCCTCGCGCGGGACGGGCAGGTCAAACGGGTTAATGTGGTGTTCGCTTGAAAGTGAAATAGAGAAAAAGCGACCACCAACCGCGTTGGCGAGGTACTCATACTCGTTTTCAGGATCGATAACCAACACCTCGGTGTCGAACATAAGAGAGCGAAGGATCTCAAGCTTCGTTGCAAATGACTTACCAGAACCAGATTTTGCAAAGGTCACCGAGTTATAGTTTTCAAGCGAAAATCGATCGAAGAGAATGAGCGATGCGTTGTGACGATTGATGCCGTAGAGGATCCCTTTGTCGGACGTAAGGTCAAATGATAAAAATGGAAACAAGGACGACAGCGGTGATGAGTTCAGTTTTGATGACACTTCAAGCATGTCGCGGCCCATGGGGAGTACTGATTTAAAGCCCTGCTCCTGTTGAAACAGCGCCGGTTTTACATACACGAGTTTTGCGTCGAGAATAGAACGAATCTCGGACTCGGCTTTGTCCAGCTCTTCTTGGTCATCGCCATAGATAGAGATATAGACACCAACTTCAAAAATGCGCTCCTGTGCCTGCTGAAGTTTATCACGGAGCTCCTCGATGTCTCGGTACGCGGTATCAAGAACGGGATCACGCACCATCCCCTTTTCCTCACGCGTCATGATCTGCGATTGCACCTCCGCGACCTTTTTTTGAAACTTGCGAAGTACGGTCGCAGTGTCGATGGGGTGTACAAAAATGGACACGTCGAACATCTTGTCGAGATTAACGATGGGGGCGAACCACGAATCGTTTAAAAAGCGCGGGTAGGAGATGACATAAAAGGTGCGCACCAACTTATCACCAAGATTCATTTCGCGGGGTGTGATGCGGAGTGCTGACGGCGCGATAATATCTGCAAAATCAAGCTTCGCCGCCTCGTAAATATCTTTTGGCAGAAACGGCGTCATCGTCGCCGCCTTTTTCTTATCCCCGCCAGTAATGAAGTCAAACATCCCCATAGTTATGTGTTGTTCTGTGTACCAGCGGCGATTGGCTTTTCGAGATCACCCGGGTTGAACTCTTTATACAAAAGTTCGATCACCTCTTCGGTGCCGAGGGGTACCGTGCGGATACCGCACCTCGTGAGCCCCTGCTCGACCACGCTCATACGCTGCTCGAGCTGGGTACGGTGTTCTTCAAAGCCGATATTTTTTTCACGCGCCGAGAGTGAGCCGGCGCTAAAAAACGTTTTTCGTATACCTCGCGACACGTCGATAATGGGTGGCGCGTACGGTACGATGACAAAAAAACGCTTCGACATAATGTTCGATCGCTCGGTGAATGTTTTGATAAAATCGATGTACTCGCGCACCTGAATTTTCATCAGATCCTCAGTCTGCGCACGCAGCCGATCCTCGAGGAGGCGTATATAGGGGCGTATATCGAGGCGTCGTGATTGGACAAAGAACTGGACCGTAAAATCGAGCGAATTCAAAAAGTTTTGAAACTGTGCGAGAATCGCCATTTGCTCATCGCCACTCTTGAGCGCAAAGTTAAGGCTCGAGGCGAGCATAGAGCCGACCATGGTGCCATCTTTGAGCACCATAACGCCACCGCGTACCTCTTTAATGGGTACGAAGTCCTGCGCCGCTCTTGTTTTTTGAGCTGCTACGTCAGCCATTTATCCATTGTATCGTATTTATTTTTGATTTTTGTCAGTATAGAGCGACTCATGGATGTCGAGACTCCATGCGAGGTCCTTTATCTTGTTCCCGGTTGCAGCTGGCGCAAACTGCGCAGGATCTTCATCGCGCTCATCAGCGCGCTCTGCTATTTCTTCTGGTTTTACTTTATCTTTTCTCCAGATGTAGAGCTTCCCCTTCAAATAAAAGTTGAGCGCATGCTCCATAACGGTGATGAGTGGACGCTCGTTCACTTTGTAGAACGCGAGACCAAGACCCAAGACCGCGACCGGGCCGCCCACGAGAAGTGCCGCCCAGATAGGGAGCATGAGCGCCATAGCACCTAAAAAGCCAAAGCCGCCGGCGAGGTAGATAAACTGGGTGATCGTTAACGGACCAAATATCTTATCCTCAATCTCTATAAACTGTGGCACCTGGAATCTCATATCGGTTCGTGATAAGGATCGGTATCTTTGTACTGCACGACTGTTTTAATAAGTTCTGGTGCTCGGGTGCTCGGCGCAACTTTAGCGGATGGCACCGGAGTTGTCTGAGCGACGTTTTGTTTTAAAATAGGAATTTCTTCTCGCGGCTTTGGTGGAGCAGGAGTCGGGGCGGTGGGTACGGCAGTTTGGATCTTGACCGGGGTCGCGACATTTTCGGAGACGTTCCCTCCGCTGCCTGAAGTCGGAGAAAGTGTCGTAGCCTTGAACTCCGCTTCTACAACAACGGGAACTTTCGGTTCTTCTAGGAGGCGCTTCGATGGCATCGTGACATCTATAGTGCGCACTTCTTTGACCTGCGTGCCACTAATACGAGCCGCAGGGGCTGGCCCTGCGCGCACCGCAGCAGGCATGTCGTCCTCTACGCGTGTAATTTTAACTGCTTCGGTTGACGCATTTAATTTTGCACGGAGGGGGCCAAAGATGGCGGTGTTAATGTCGGTGAGTACGGTGTCGGCGACTTTGGTTTCTTTTACTGACGTACGTATACCTTTCATAAAGTCAGCGTCATCGATCGCGCCCATAATGCGCAGATTTACAAACGCTTCTATCTCACCCACGACGTCAAGGTGCAGTTTATTTTTATCGCCAATCGCTTTTAGTGCCCCGATAATCTGAGGACTATACAGCGCGTCCTTTAATACTTGTGGGATATCAGTCATGATTAAATCTTTGGCGGTACGCCACTTCTATTATCCCCGGGTCCAGCTCCTGCCGGCGGCTGTCGTTGGGCACCGCTTTGACTTGGCCCGACAGGCGGTACACCACCCGATCTTCCACCAGAAGGTGTTGGAGGTGGAGTCGATTGGCTAGTCTCCTCTTGTCTCAGTGTTTGAACAATGGCTCTCGACTCTGTGCGACGCTCATCGCGAGCAGCGACAAAGCTCTGTCGTTCAGCGACAAGGCGGGCGCGCTCGCTCTGCATCTGAATCGCCTCACTCGATGATCCGCCACCACTCGTACCTATGCGTGTTGTTAGTTCTCCAATCTTTCTATCCATTCGAGAAAGCACCGTGTTTTCTATCGATTCAACGCCGGCTGACGCTTTTTCATGTTCTTTTGCTGCCGCCTCTTTATCCTTTGTATCACTGTATTCTTTTCGACCGATGCGGCGTTCGTATTCGTGCTGTCTTCTCATTTCTTCTATCTCCTCCTTTTCTATGCCGGCGAGACCACCAACGCGGGTCGCGATATCAACGAGTTGGAGGCTCTGTTTGTCGATAGCTGATGCTGATGCGCCGCCTGCTCTACCGAGTTTGTCGAGCGCAGATTTAAGTGCCGCATCCTGCTGGCCATTGGTGCCCAGTTGTCTGCCGATAGCTCGCGCCAGTTCTTCTGGCGTTCCAGCATTTTGTGCACCATTTACTGGAAGACCTGTTGTAGCGGTACCGGGCGGCGTCGGTGTGCTAGCCGCAGTTGGGGTAGGAGCAGCTGTTTTAACTGGTACGCCCATCTGAGTAAGTCCTGCACGAGCGAGTCGATCAGTTTGTTGTTGCTGTCCCTGAGCATCAGTCGGAACACCTGTATTAGACAGAACAGCAGGTGGCTTGCCTCCCAGACCAGGAATTTTTTTGATTTGATTGCCCCAAAAGCCCGTTGATCGCGCTGATGCAGTAGTAGTGCCTCCCGCCACTCCGGTTGCTGGCGCCGCTGGTGCGGGCGGCACGCGTGTTGGCTTCGGTGGCTCGGGCTCGGCTGCTTTTGGACCTCCGATGATATTCCTAAAATTTTTGTAAAATTTGTCTTGTTCTGATTCTCTCGGTTTTCCGCTCGGCGCGTATGTGTCACCAGGGGGTTTTGTCAGTGAGAGCGGTAACCACCCCACAGTCCATCTGCTCGCAAATTTCGTGGCCCGCGTGCTCAATGAGTCATCTTCTCTTGGGTTCCGCATCCAATCTCTAAATCGTCCGGGTATTCCAATAGTGTTCCTTCCTACGGGGGCGCCAATCGTATCAACTAAGTCGTAAATTTTCGTTAGATCAAGCTTGAACGATGTTTCACCCTTTGAGAAGTTTCGTGCAGTTGATACCGATGCGTACAAAAAGCCAATACAAATTACAAACAGTATCATCACTGGCACCACCTGCACAGCGATCTCGAGTGATGACGACGGCAGCTGGCTAAAATTGATATTCTCCGCTGAGTAGAGGTATTTCGACAGGCCATTCAATATTTTCATCGACAGTGCAATAAGAATCATAAATGCAGGGGCAAGAAGCGCCTGACTCCACAACTGTTTCCACCACTGAGTTCCTACATCACCTAAAAATGGGACCTGACCGCCGATAACACCGAGAGGTGAAAGCACCACCAGTATTATGAGCGTGACAAATCGGCCAATAAGCAAAAATGCTGCGATAAAAAATGCCCACGCCGCAGTAAAAAGAAAGATGGCAGCCATAAAACTCAGAACAAATAGCTTGAAGTACGTATTTTCATTCGCTGCGCTCGACTCTCCTTGGCTGACCAAAGATTCAATGCCATCCCACGTATCAATGCGCATCATCGCCATAAACGATTCTGAGATACTGCACAAAGCTGCGGTTTCTGCTGCTGGGTTTATCCCAAGTGCCTGACCGAACCGTGGCCCAATCGCTGTGAACGTTTCGCTTTGTTCAAGACAGCTCGAGGTCATGATGTTGCTAGAGTACACGCTCGCCGCAACAAAGTTTGATGCATCAATAACAGCTCCAGTGATAAAGTAACTGAAGTTTATGAGAAGTGCAGCGATAATGAGTTTCGACAAATACTTATTTGCTGCAAACTGTCCTATCCCCAGTATGGTAGTAAAGGCGACCGCAATAAACCCTGCGATGATGGCGATATTACCTAAATCTCGGATCAGCTCCCATGCAGCGCGAAGCCCCTGCCCACCGGTATTCTCTGCCAAAAAGTGACCCATTTTAACGACCATAAAATAGACCGACACGTCGAGCATGAAAGCCGCGATGCCCACCATAAAGCGCGCCACGAGATAAAGCACCCACGGGACAAAGGACGCAAGCCACCACAAATCCTCCCACGTTATCAATGAGCCAAGAATTGCTTTTGCCGCCTTTCCTGCAATGCAAGTGCCAGTTTCTGTGACACTGCCGCTGGATGCACCACACTCCTCTGCCGCAGCATTCATGTCCCTTGCTCCTTGGGTGGCACCTGCGACGGTGCCAAAAAGAGTATTACAAAATATCTCGGGCAAGCCATCTACCGTTATGCACCTTTGAATTTGGCGATTTGTTTCTGCTATAAGTTCTGCTCGTGTCCGTGCCGGAGCTGCAGCCGCGGGAAATTGAGTCGTAGCCATCTGGCTACAACTCATTGTTGTTTCCAGAGTAGCAGCACCGTACCTTGTTATGCACTGGTCGTAGTACGCTTTCCGGTTCTCCTCTATTGTTGCTGCATGTACATTATGAGCCTCGGTCGCTATGAAAAACAGTGCACCCGCAAGAAAAATTTTCAATAAAATCTTTTTTTTCATATCGTTTGTCCTTGGTACGGCACGGGTATGAGTGGGTTTGGTAGGGGGCAGGGGTTTGCAGCGCCCGGTTGTGCACAGAGATATGCGGCAGGGTTGGTGAGCGCGCGACACTCGACGAGTTTAATGTAGGCATCGTTGTAGAGCCCGTCGAAGATCGGCGCATTCAAGCTAATGTCACTCTGCAGCGTCGCGAGGTCTGTCGCGGTGTGTACCGCGCCGCTTTGTATATATGCGGCGTAGGCGACTGATGC
>JBBTWN010000028.1:5232-7812 GCA_038062735.1 Patescibacteria group bacterium | reverse complement strand
GAGCTTAAGAAAAAGCTCGAAGAAGCAGGCGCAAAAGTCGAGTTGGTTTAATCCAAATCAAGTCGCATTTTAAAAACGCCCCAAACGGGGCGTTTTTGCTTTTATTTGAAAAGAGGATTAGACTTGAGTCATGCCAACACCTGAAGAGCGGCAGAGACAAAGTAATATTGACGGCGTTAAGGAGTTTAGAAATCTGAACCGAAGAAGAGTATATCGACTTCGCGATCCCGAGCGGTTTGCATATCCGTTTGGGTGGGTCGTTGGAGTGATCGATAGTTTAAGGCCGTTTGATAAAATAAAACCACTTTCACTCAAAGGCAAGAGTCCAAGATACAAGGCGATGTTTCAGAGTGGACACAGAGTAGGTTTTGGCGACCACTAAGTGCCCTGGAGAACAGTATCGACAAGTGTTGAAAGGGCACATCTTGCATAGTTTGTATATCGTGGTACTCTCGCTTGATGGAAAGGGAAAAAATTGATTTGAAGGGACGCGCGCGTTCACGTGGGTGGTGGGCGGGGAAGAGCGGCAAGAACCCGGGCCCAACACAACAGAAAAATCCTGACTTTATGGAAGGCTGGAATAGGGGACTTTCAGTTCGTTATCAGGAGTCTATGCCAAACACCAGATGGACCTCGCTCGGAGATCGACCGCACGATCATCGACAAATGTAAAGCATGGGCGACTACAAGCAGGCAGAGTTGGCAGGTAAGGCGCTCGCACAGGTGTGGTTTGAAAATAGACGAAAGGCGATTAAGTCAAAGAAAAGAAGGCTCCACCCTGAAGCAAGAGGTATCATTCGTGGTACACGGCTCTTGCCTCCGGTCGCATCAATGAAAGATGATAAGAAGTATATGGACGGATGGTCAATTGGAACCAATTTTGTCAGATTGTTGCAGGGCAGAGTGAAGATGGATAAGATGCTAATCGTCTATCTGCAGGGTTGGCACTTCCGTCAAAATCACAAACGATAAAATGGCAAAAACTTTTTTTGAAGATAAGTCACTGTTTGACATGAAGCCCGACGAGCTTGCTCGTGTTGCTAGAAAAGCTCGTGAGCTTGATTACGCGATTGGTAATAGGGCGCCGCTCTTGGGCTTTTTGCGCGGGAGAAGAGGCAGGCCACTAGTGAGTGTTTGGAGGGGCAATCCTGATTATGAGGATGCGTGGATAGAGGGCAATCTCCAGAACAGGCGAGATGGTGGATTTGAAGATAAAACTCAACTAAAGAAATTATGAAATATGAGACAGTGTTGGAAAGAAACACCCACGCCTGTGGTTGGTGGTGTGGCCGAGACGGCAAAATGCCAGGCCCCCGGCAAAGCAAGGACGATATATTTATGCAGGGGTGGTATGCAGGTCTCAAAGCTCGTCAAGAGAACGTGCAGTCCAAAAAAGTATCAAAACGTGATAGCGCGGTTTTGAGCCGTGCATCTTTGCAGTAACTCTTGCATAAAGTGATAAACATGGTGAGACAATCCACAGGTTGTGGATTTTTTGTTATTTGGGGGATGGGGGGTACAATGGCGGGATGTTTGTAACGATTGCAAAGATTTTTTCTTCTCCACTTCGCACCAAGATTGTCAAGTTTCTCTCAGCGCAGCCCAATGCTTTGGTGTCAGCAAATGATGTCGCACCCATTGTTGGCGCGTCGCGACCAAAAGTTCTTACAGAATTGCGCTCGCTTGCACGCATGGACATCGTGCTCGCGCGCTCAAGTAGGACAGGGACCGCGTATGAGTGGAATACCGAGCACGCGCTCGCACCTGAAATCAGTACTTTTCTTGAAGACGCGACGACACCAACCGACGACGAGATAGCGGATGCGTTTAAAAAGATTATTGGTGTGACCCACGTCGTCGCGGCCGGGCTTTTAGCAGACGAGACCAGGAGCCCGCTGGACCTTCTTATCGTTACTAGACGACCTAAAGATCAGGGGTTGAAGCTTGCAGTCAAAAAGGTAGAAGCGCTTAGTGCCGTGCCTATCCGCTACGCCATTATGGAGCTCAAAGAATACGAAGATAGAAAGCAGGCCTATGACCGTCTCATTAGGGACACTCTCGATTTTAAGCACCGGGTGGTCGTTGGTCGTATTTTAGGTAGTAAAAACTAGCTTGAAAGGGGGAGGAGGGCGTTGTCCCCAGCCTTATCCCATAGGTATCCCCACCTGCTAGAATGAAAGGGTGGGGCAAACGCCCCCGACATTATTATTTTTAAGTAGTTATTCCCATCATGATTATTAACACATGGGCAGACGTCCTTCGCACGTCGTTTGTCAATCTTTGGAGCGGTATCATCTCGTACCTCCCCAATATTGTTATCGCGATTATCATCTTTGTCATCGGCTGGATTGTGGGCACTGCCCTCATGAAGGTTGTTGAACAGATTTTCCGTTCGTTGAAGATTGACGGAGCGCTTAAGTCGACTGGTCTTAACGACGCAGTCGAGCGCGCTGGCTTTACCTTAAACACCGGCATGCTTATCGGCATGTTGGTTAAGTGGTTTGTCATCGTCGCGTTCCTCGTCGCATCCCTCGATGTCTTGGGCTTGGATCAGGTCAATGATTTCATTAAGAACGTCGT
>JBBTWN010000028.1:0-5132 GCA_038062735.1 Patescibacteria group bacterium | reverse complement strand
AATCACAAGTAATCTACTTGTTCCAAGGATTTTGTAGCCTCAAACATCCCGGCATATGCTGGGATGTTTTGTTCGACAGACTTTTTGTTTGACAGCCATGGCTCGCAGGAGTACGCTCAGTACTATGACTGCTCTGACGCCACGAGAAAGGTACACATTTTTTAGACAGAAGCGCGGGATGCTACGAATTTTGCGAGAAACAAAACGGCCCATGAGTGAGCAAGATAGGATGTGGGGTGACGTCAATCATCTGCGTAAAGAACTCCCCCAGCGCATGCAAGACTGGCTCTATCGTACTGAAAAAGTTGACCCGCACACCTTTGTGCAAACAAGAAGAATAGTGAGCCGCGCCCGCTCCATGGCCGAAGAGGCACGTATGAGCGGAGACAAGGTTAAGCGTCGGGTAGCAAGAGCGGTAGAGGACAGCGCGCTCTTTAGAATGCCCGCTGATGCAAAGGATCGCATCGATCGTGATGTGCGGATGGGCTGGGAGGATGACCATGAACCTGAGAATCGCAACGCTGCTCTTGATATTGTGCGAATGTAGGTTATAAAATATTCTTGACAGTATGGCTGGTGTGAGTACGATGAAAGAATGGAATCAGAAATGCACCCACTCCTCGGCGCAGCCTTAGTAACCGGATCTCTCCACCACGGTCGATCCTCTCTTTTATCACGCAGAATTAGTGAACGTAACGCGGCATGGATGACCGCCCCCTACGACGGTGGTGGTCGAGTTGTAAGCCGAAATGCAAAAATAAGAACGCTGCAAGCCAAAGTCGAAAGAAACTTACAAGAGTCACCAATCAATGTTGCAACAACCAAAAGCGTTTCGAGTAAATTGGGTAAGGCCATTCGCGACTTTAATCGATCTGAAAAAGATTAGCCGCCATGTCCTCGCGTCTCCATCATTTGACGTACCGACCTTCTTGGACTAGAATGCAGGCCTTAACGACGAGTGCCGATATTCAATAACTAGACGATACCTATGTCAAAAGTCGAGACCTCGCCAATGCTGTTTAGTGATCTAAGTGAAAAAGAGCACACAGCGGGTCGTAGTTTGATTCATATAGCGAATAGTTTAAAGATGAATGACGCTATTCGAAAAATTGGAAGTCATAATCCATCAGCGCCGTATGATAATGGCGCTGTCGCAGAGAGACGCCTCCTCGGCATGTTGGCAGCAAAGAGAATGACTGACTACAATCTCGAGCAATCTCCCGCCGGTAAGGCAGTGACCAAGAGCATCGCTCGCGGCGTAGTAAAGTCAGTTTCTGATGCGGCACACAAAATTCGCGCAGCAGAAAAAAGAATGCGTTAAAATAAGTGCTATGCAAAAACTAAACGATTTAGATAGAAGAGCAATTAAAGAGAGAGGCTCGCGTGCCGCTCGTGCAGAAGCAAAACTCCTTCGTCGTCGCAAGAATCGGCTCGTAAAAAAATTGTTAGTTGAGGCGCGTACCGGTAATGATGAAGTGCGCGATATGGCACTCCGCAAACTTAACTCAGCGCTCGACAATGTCCAGTTTTTTATTAATGATGGGCCAGGAGCTAAAGCTCCTGCGTGGATGCGGCGTAGCCAAGCTGCTGAATAACTATGAGCGAATTTCCATCGACAAGAAAGTTGTATAAGAGATACAGTGGAGCAAATAGGCTGTCCAGAAAAATGCAAAATTATACTCCACAATCAGGTACTGAACGCGAAGTGTCGCAGGAAATAGCGCGACGTGCAGTGCTCACTGCAAGCACCGCTGCTAATCTTTTGAAGCCCGAAGCGGGGAACGCACTCTTAGGCTTTCAGCAAGCACCAAAGAAGAGAAACAACTCACAGGCAAGAGTTGCTCGGTTACAGCGCACAGAAGCTATATTTGAGAAGTACAGCGAAAAGCTGAATCCTACTACGACCAACTCTAACACATCATTTCAGTGGAATCGCTTGCAGCGTGGTATCGCGATGAGAGTCGCAAGTCGAACGGCTATTAACAATCTCCTTACAAATCCTATCTTGCGACGAGATGCTCGTCGCAGAAGCGATGATGGCACTAACTACTATGCATAGACCAAACCGAGAACGAGGTGAGCGAGCGCTCGCGATTAAAAGGAGGATAGCGGACAGTGTCCCCGCGGGTGAGCTAATGGACTTTGATAAGTCGCTCATGATGGACTGTGCAGATAATATATTTCATCGTGCTAGGCGCGGTATCACCAATCGTCTTGAGCCGGTTATTGTCCCTAAGCACCTATTAGTAGCGCGTGGTGATTATCAAAAATAATTTTATATGACTGAACAGCAATCAAGCATAGAAAGCCGCGCACTCGAGGTTGTGCAACGATACAAGGATCACATGCGCGCGAAGGGAGTGCATCACTATGGAACGAGTAAAGACGCTCTGAAATTTGATATCGCCTCTCGTATAGTCATGAGGCAGAAGGAGGGTATTAATGCATTGACGCATAACGCGAGTACCTGGTACCGCGATCATGCTCCAGCTGTTGTCCGCGAGGGCCTTGATAAAATACATTAATACATGACTGAACAAAAACGAACGACAGGGATGATTTCTGCGGACGTCGCCAGAATCTGGGACGAGCAGAAAAGAATCGCAAATGAGTCAGGACTTGACGATAAAAGCTGGGCACGCGCCCAGGAACTTGTGAATGAAGAGAAAAGGCTAAGAAGTGCAGTGAGTCCACGTGTTTGGCATCGCATTTTTGTTTTAGCTCAAGATCAGACTAGGCGCGAAAATGCGCACAAAAGTAATATAATTCGCGCTGTGCGTAAGAGTGAGCTCTGGCGTCGTCGCGAGGATGTCGTTGCCCTTCAATTAAAACGCCAAGGAATAATCGCTCACTAGTATGCAAGAGAACAAAGAAGATAAAATACTTGTTCGTGCCGGTGCGGTTGTTACAAGGTGGATGGAGATAGTAAACCGGGCGACCGAAGGGTCAGACGAGTGGAAGAAAGCATTACGAAACGCGTATCTCGCCAACCAGATTTATGAACGTCGCACCTACGGTTTATAATCAAAATGCGTATGTCAGAACTGCGTATCCCCAAAATTGATCGATTGGATTTAACGAATGGAGCCTGGGAGGTGTGGCCGCTTAAACGAGTGTGGAAGGCTCGCTCATCGATTAGGCGAGCCACCAGCATTGGGAATTTCCATAAGCGCCACCACCCGAAGCATGCGTTTAGAACAGCTGAGCAGCTAGAAAATGCTCGTATCGAGCTGGGTCGTCACACCGACCAGCATACCGAGCGTCGCATGAAATATCCAAAGTCATATCAGCGTCAAGATCCATGGTCCGAAATCAACAGTGCCATTAGCGTTGTTCGTTCTGCAGGGGCGATAGCGCGCCGCGTCGATAATGATAAAAATATGTCATCAGAATTAAAAGAGGACACACATAACCTGTTAAAAAATGTTCAAGCGAGTGCGCGGGCCCGTGTATCTAGAATTCCTGCTTCTACTCTCGATAGCTCGTGGTGGCGAGGGTTCCGCGGAGACAAATGATATATGATTGAAATGAAGCATTATGGGCTTGCAGAGCGATTGGGTCGCCTTATCATCGATAGAAACTATGCAGGCAAGCGCCTTCGCGGTAAATACATTACCCCGGCAGAACATGCTGCGATAACCAGTGAAATTCAATCAAAAATAGATTCTATTATAGTGCCACTTTCTGAAGATGATAAGTTTAAGGTCGCGGTCGTAACCGTACAGGTGCAGGGTTTGGCCGGGCAGACTATATCGTTATAATAAATAGCTAGACGACAAATCAGACAATCAAAGTAAAGTAACTTTGACTTTTGATTTTCTTTCAGGTATAGTCGCCACTATATGGCAGAACAAATGAGCATTTTAGCGGAGGCATTAGAAAAGAAAGCTCGGCTTGCAGGTGAGCCTCCTATATGTACGTTACTTCGACCCCGTCGCGGATGGGTATGGGTGCAGCACGACGCGATTGTTGATCGGATTATTGAACGGCAGCGTGACGGAATAAGCTGCAATTCAAATAAAACGAACCGCACAGCACATAACAGAAAAATTAGTTCTTGGAATTCAGAAGAGTACCGTCTAGCACTCGGTAAGTTATAGCGTTTTTATGTCAGAGTCGCCGGTTCCGCAAGAGTTTATGCATCAACAACGACAGTATGTTGGTTTGCAGTCTCGTGTGGCGAGACTTATGCGAGTGATCAACAATGCAACAGGTCGAATGGATGATGCGATTGATGCTGGGACACTGGACAAAACAGCGGGACTTAAAAAAACAATCGCTATCGGTCGGCTTGGTAATAAGCTCACCAACTACTACTATAGTGGAGTTGCAATGATGAACACGCCAGAGTCAAAGTCAGTGACCCGTCATACAAGTAATCTCCAGAAAAAAACCGCCGCTGAAGCAATTAAAGCAGCCAAAGTTCAGCTTAAAAGTCTTTGACTTTTTATTTTAGTGGAGTATCATATTGATCATATGGAATCAGAAATGACGCCACAGCGAGAATTATTGAGAGTTGGGACGACGATTATTCGCGCCAACCGTATCGCTGGGAGGCACGCAGGTGCAGATGATAAGCAAAAGCAAGCTCAGCGAATTTGTAGAAATGTGGCATATTCTGCTCTCGGCCGTATAGATGACAATCATTCACGGTTTCATTTTCATATGAAGATGGACGATGCTGGCCACTTTAACAACTTTTAGCGCCCCAAGTGACCACTAGTTGAGCCATATTTTGGCTTATCCACTAAGTTATTCCCGACCCCCTTGGCGGGAGGTCGGGGGGCCTTGACAGGGGGGTCCCCGAGGCTCTATACTTACCCCTAGTTATGAGTACTGTAATTAAGGCACACATGTGGTAATTGCGGATACTTTTGTTGGTGTCCACAAGGCCGCATGATGCGGTCTTTTTTCTTCTCATAACAGTTCGTTGACAATTTGCATCACAACAAAAAAAGAAATAACTAAGCAAGCAAATTTCGTTTGTGGTTTTCAGACTTCCCTATGGGAGTCTGAAGTGTGTGTGGTGGATGCCTTGACTTGTTAGGGCGATGAAGGACGCAGCGGTCGGCGATACGCGTCGGGGAGGTGGCGAGCAACCTTTGATCCGGCGATGTCCGAATGGGGAAACC
>JBBTWN010000027.1:2175-12243 GCA_038062735.1 Patescibacteria group bacterium | reverse complement strand
AGAATACAGCGTGTGCTCTCCGGTGGAGTACATCTTGAACAGTTTCCTCACTTTGGGTGATTTCTCCTTGTCCACATCAATTCCGCGTGTGTGGGCGTTGTTCAAGTACCCCACCGGAGCCCAGCCAGGCCATACGCCGTTCCGTATCTTTTGGCGCAGTCCTCGCTTCACGTTCTCTCGCAAATTGTCCACGAAATATTTCGACTGTCCAAAAGCAATGTTCAGCATAAAGAGCCCCTGCGGTGTCGGTTCAAACCAGAAGGTGGGAAATTTGAGGGACTTAATCACGCCGCGATCAACCAGATGAATAATCTTTCCGCCGTCCACGCTATTGCGCGCAAGGCGGTCTGGGTGCCACGAGAGTATGCCGTCCGCCTTCCCGTGTTCGAGGAATGACAGCATTTCTGCGAACTTCGTTCGTCCGGGCTCTTTTGCGGTTTTCGCCTCCTCGAAGGAGGCAACAATAGCAAGTTTTTCTTTGACGGCAAAACCACGCAACTCTTCGAGTTGCGCTTGAATACTTAGGACCTGTCTGTCGTCCTCTTCCGTTGATTTGCGGGCGTATATGACGTATTTCATGGTTTTGGAATTTAGGAATTAAAAATTTTTCTTCCCCCCAATGCGAAACCGCACCCTCGAATGGGAACCCAAAACGCCGTGGCGTTTTGCCGCCGAGCGAAGCGAGGCGGTCAGCCCCGACTTGTCATTTTCTAAGATGTGCGGAATACTTGAACTAGTGCGAACCCATTTCGCCGCGCCTCGGAGGCGCGGCGAGCACCCCCGCCAAAAAGTGTCCGGCGCGGCGGAGCCGCACCACCGAAAACCGCAAAAGAGCCCGGAGAAAAACATCGGCGCGAATCCATGTTTTAATTGGGGGGAAGAAAAATTTTTAATTCCATGATATGAAACTGAACATTCAGGACATATCCCAACATATTGCAAACCACAAAGCGCTAAATAACGATTTTTATGATTTGTGGTGCGAGAGAAAACTGACCTTGCCAGAATTGCAGATTTTTGCGCGAAATTATGGCGCGTGGGTAAAATCATTCCCCGATGCGCTTGCAATACTTTTTCGTGCCGCGCCCGATGTTGAAGCAAAAAACGAATATGTAAAGACGCTGTATTCAGAAATGGGGTATGGCAATTCCGAAAAAATCCATTGGAAATTATTGGACTATTTCTTTTCGGAATTGGCAATAAAATTGGGTGCGGGCGAAAAACTTGGTAGAGAATATTTAGAAAAGAATATTGAAATTCTTGCGCCAACGAAAGAACTGATTGCCAAGGAACAAGAACTTTATGGAAGTAATCAATACACTGTGGCTGTAGGCGCACAAATGGCCTTGGAATGGCAAGCGTATACCATGTTGCGGAAGTTATACGATGGCGCAAGAAACTACATTGATTTGTGGGACGATCCGGACAAATTTCACGAGGCGTGCGAGTATTTTTATGTCCATATTGGCTCAGCAGAAAAAGACCATAAGATTGAGTCGTTGAAAGGTGCTGAGCAATATGCGACGAGTCCGGAAAATACAAAAGAAATTCTCCTTGGGCTTGATACGCACCTTGACCTGATTGCAAATTTTTGGACTGGAATTTCAAAGGAAATTGCATAATGAATTTTGGTGTTCGCTTCGCGAACGCTAAGGACCTTTTTGCCGTCAAAGAAAAACTTGCTATTGTTGGTGGTGCGGCTCCGCCGCGCCGGACACTTTTTGGCGGGGGTGCTCGCCGCGCCTCCGAGGCGCGGCGAAATGGGTTCGCACTAGTTCAAGTATTCCGCACCAGATCGAAAATTTTAAGTTTGACATTTTATACAACGAAACGTATACTTGTCGGCATGCATAAGGAGGTCGCAAAATTTCTTAAAAGAAAAAACGTTCGGCTGACTAAGGCAGAACGGGGGCTGCTCCAAGTTATGTTTGATACAGGTCAGGCACGCAATGCTCGTTCTATACCTGCGCGAGAAGTCAAAGCAGCTCTTCAAAGGAATGGGCGTGAGATTTCAGAATGGGCATTTAGACAGCGAATAAAACGCCTGAACGATACACTCGTATCATCTCGTGCACCGTTTTCGTTCTATAGCCAAGGCGGTAACATAGTTGTTCTTCAAAATTTGATTTACGATCAGCAACAACAAGATAAAAAGCTCGGAGCTATCTTAGAACGTATTTCTGATAGGGCTACTCGATTAACAATACCCACCGTCGCACCGCTTGCAGTTAAAGTAAAATAGGACATCAGGTTGTAGTACCAATTCTATCCGACACCAATCCAGTCGGCGACGCGTGCGGTGAGAGAATTTAAGTGTTCGACTTCTTCAACGTTGTGATTTTTTAACTCCGTGCGTACCTTGCGATGATCTACTGAACCTAAGGGGACGGTCATAATGTTAACGACGCCACGTTTTAATTCAAAAAGCAGTTTATCGGGATCACCCGATCCCGTGCCCGGCTCGTGCTTATCATCCATTGCAAATGATTTAATGTTGTCGTAGCGAAAGAGTTGATCTCCCACTGATATCCCACGGTCGGTGATACGAAATGTGTGCGTCGCCGGTTTTCTCGATGCAAGGAGCGCGGTGGTGAAGCCTGCAAGAACAATAATGATGCCAAAAAGAATGTTCCCCACAATAAATGCTGCAATTGCACCACCAACGGCGATAATGCCAACGGTGTAGTACCACGAGTCTGGCTTCTGCACGAACTCATACTCCTTGCCCTGCCACTCGACGAGGACTGCCGGTTTTTCCATACCTACAGTGTAGCGTGTTGTAAGGGCTTATCGTGGGAAGATGTCAACAAGCTCATCAGAATCGTAGAATCGCCCCGCGAACGCACCAAACGAGAGCGCCTCGCCACTGATCTCTATTGGTGCACCACCGACCGCGGGGTTTGGTTTTGGTGCTGAATTTTCAAAACCAATGTTAAACAGTGTTGCGGTGATTGCCGGTTTGCCGTAGAGGGGGTAGCCGGCATCCGACCACTCGCGTTCAATGGCACGAATATAGAGCGCAGTATACAAATACGAGTAGTAGTGGTCCTTTGGGTCGGTGAGTCGTGCATAGAGTTCTGTTTTTTTGTTCTCACCTTCTTGATATTCGATAAGGTGTCGGAGCACATCTGGCGTTCGACGCTCTATTTCTTCTGCAGTTTCAAGTTTGATCCCTGACACACCGAGCGAAAACTGACTCATCGAACCTAAAATTTTTAATGGCTCGAACACACGTTTATACACCTCGCGCTCTGCAGTAAAAAATCGTATTTGTTCTGGCACCACGGCGGCACTGATAAGGCGTGCAGGCACGCCCGCTTCTTGTGCAACGCGTGCAATAACCAGTTTGTCTTTTTTTAATCCTTCTCGCACCGTCGCCCACTCCGCTGACGCACACCATGGTTCTGGTGTCCCGGCGCAGTGAGTGGTGAGCGACGTAGCGGCGCTCGCCGTATAAAAATTATTTCGTTCTGATATCGAGCCACGCACGTTGAACCATCCAAACTGCATACCGATAAAAACGAGAACAAATAACGCGCCAATGAGCGCCAAGACGCCGATCGCGAGCGTTAAAAAGTTTTTTGCAAATCCACGAAGCTGGTGTGCCGTCATACGCTGATGGTAGCAAAGAGCCGGTGCGTCAGCGAGAAAATCTGTGGGTTTATCGATGCATATCACCACTACGCGATGAGAGCGAGTAGAGTGCAAGCACGTCAGGGAGTCGGTCAGCAGCAAAGATGAAGATGACCTCGCGGTGTGAGGTCACCGTTTCTGCAAGGACGATGCGGCGGGTCGCTATTTTGCGTAGCAGCGAATAGGTGATGTTTGGCTCGCGATAGTACTTTTCTGGTACGGCGAGTCCAATCGCGGCGAGTCCAGATTCAGCCAAGACCGGCTCAGCATCCATCAATGTCTTAATTCTTTCAGTGAGTCGATCTGAGCAAATAATGGTGATATGGTTTGAGCTCATCGTCATGGTGAGAAAATCACCCTGCTCGGTGTTAATGCGCGCATAGAGATTAGAGATTTTGGCGAGGAGATCCGGCGTTTTGTCGAATGCGAGTTCAGTTAATGGTGCGTGTGTCGAAATATTGTCGATAACGACCGTGGACACGAGGGGATGTGCTTTGCGCATCGTGTGTTGCATGCGAGACAGCGCGACAACGATACTCCCGAACCGCACCTCTTTTTTGGTTCGGCGCTCTACCTCTTTTTTAATGCGGGCAGCGTAGCCGCTGAAATTCATGTAACCCTGTGTGAACGCCGAGAGCGCCTCCTCGTCCTCGATGAGTATTTTTTCTACTACTTGTTGAATTGGAATCATATACCTCCTGTATGTGGAGTATATCGTTTTGTATCAAATATTACAAGATGTAATAAAAATGTATATTTTGCTTAGAAATTTGTGGGTAGAACATGGTGTCAGCTACGGTGAAAGTACTACGTGCGTGTAGCCATTATTTACTAACAAAAAAATCTATGAACAAAGAAAAAGCAACAAAAGGAGATCGCTTGGTCACACAATTTCGAATGCCCAAAGAAGTCTTTGGAAGGAGAAGATGCGAACAAGGAAACTGTAGAAAACAAGTAGTGATGATCAGTCTCGACATAACCGATGTAGCTCGACCATTTGCAATTCCTGGCACTGCGCGTTGTGCAGGACACGTTACAAAAAAACATGTCCCTCGATAGAGTTAAAAGCTATAATGCAGCACATATGGAATTAGGGAATTTAAAACCCATGCCGGCGCAAGAACACACTGAGCTTATTGCACAGCCGGTACTCCAAGCATTACAGGCACTGGCGAATAACGGAGTACAGGTCACTGAGATTGATCCGACGCTATCGGATACTGCGGCATTTTGCGCACACTACGACTTTCCACTATCTCGGTCTGCAAATTGTATTGTGCTTCGCGCGACGCGCGCAGGGAGAGAGTGGTACGTTGCGTGTGCTATCCTCGCGACGACGCGCGCTGATATTAATGGAGCAGTGCGCAAAGCGCTTGATGCGCGCAAGGTGTCGTTTGCTCCTATGGATCTCGCTGTTGCAGAAACCGGTATGGAGTTTGGTGCGATAACGCCAGTTGGTCTCCCTCCGTCGTGGGAGTTGTTGATAGACAAAAGAGTCATAGACGCAGGACAAGTGATCATTGGTAGCGGACTTCGAAAATCAAAATTAGTTCTTGAGGGGACCATTCTCGCGACGCTGCCAAATGCACGTGTGATAGACGGTCTTGCACAAGAAAAGCTCTAAGTTACGGTAGATATTTTCTGGTGAGATTCTCTGGACCGGTCGAGCGCACGACGACATTGTCTTCGATACGTATCCCACCGAGTGGCCGAAGCTCGTCTATGAGCTTCCAGTTGTACACATCTCTGTGCTCGCCGCTCTGTGCTTTTTCAAGCAGCATATCAATAAAATAAATGCCCGGCTCAATGGTGGTCACCATATTTTCTTTGAGCACTATTTTGGTGCGTACATGCGGATACTTTTCTTTAAGTGGGTGCTCTGATTCTTCTGTCACATGCGAGACGCAGTGCACCTGGATGCCGAGCATATGACCAAACCCATGCGGATAGAAGGTGCGCGCAACTCCATTCGTCGCGGCCTCCTCGCCCGAAAGCGAGATAACACCATGCGCGTGGAGAATGTCAGCGACGCCGATCAGTGATGTGTGATGGAGTTCGATAAAGTGGACTCCAGGCATCACATGGGTCACCAGTTTTTGTTGGAGCGCATCAAGATCCTTAATAAGCGCGTGGAATGTTGGGTGTGCTGACGGCAGGGCATAGGTGCGGCTGATGTCAGAGGCGTACCGATTGTATTGAACGCCGGCGTCAATGAGGAGTGACGTGCCAGCGCCCGTATCTCGCTTTCGCATGTAGTGGAGAATGGATGCTTTGTCATCGAGCGCAATGATTGATGTATAGGGGAGATCAACTTCTAATTCGCGGGTGGCAGTAAGGTACACATAGTGCATCTCGCGCTCCGATTTGCCAGCAAAAAATGCATCGCTCACTGCGCTGTGGCCGAGAGATGCAATACGGTTTGCCTCATCAATGCACATTATTTCGTATTCAGTTTTTACTGATCGACTCTTATCAAAAAGTTTAATGAGTGGCTCTGGATTGAGCGATGCTGGTGAGAGTCCGGCTTTCTGTGCAAGTTCTGTTGCCATGCGGTCGCCAATAAACGCGGTCTTTGTTCCGTGTGAAAATGCACTCCATCCCTCGGCGCCGGCAGCGACTGAGTTTCTTGGGTCTGAGCCATCAATGTCAGATGCAATCGTCGTTACATCGTATTCTTTTTTCCAAAAATCAGGCTCGGTACCATGTTCCTCCCAGTAGTGGGTGGGGATGACTTCAATAACGCGCGCAGAATCTGTTGTGATGATTAAAAAGTGGTGTGGACTGTTAACAGGCACAAACCGGGCGAAGTGTGGCACCGAGTGAAAGGGGACCGCTTGATCGTCTGCATGAAAAAAGTCTGGAATGCCCGCGTGGATTACAAGCGTATCAAAACCAGTCGCATGGAGCGCCGCGCGCACCTCTTTTAAACAGTGCACGACATGCGCTCTAAACAATCCTGTCGTATCCATACAGACAGGATAGCGTATGAATAACGCTCAATTCCAGCCTATGCCTTTGACTTTTTTGACTTGCGCCTAGGGTCCTTGAAGGTGATGAGGACGCCGCCTGGATAATCATCCGCGACCCACATCATAATAGTTCCATCTGAGATTCTGCGAACACCGTTTTGGTAGCACTCATATGCATTGTTTCGATCTGAGATCGGGTTTCCAGCACCATCGCGCATTCTAGGGCCGAGGTCAGCAAGCGTTCGCTTTCGCTCTTGTCGGGAGGGTTCTCGCTTTACGACAGGCTCGCGCTCGGTTCTAGCGGATGATGCTCCTTCGAGTGACTTGCGTAGCGCTTCTTTTCTAGCTGCATCTTCTGCTGCCTTTCGGCGTCGGGCTGCCTCTGCAGCCGCCTGCTGGCGCTGCCACTCTTCAACGCCTAAAATCTTTTTTAAGGTCTCATCAAGCTGACTACCAAGCTGCTCGCTCTCCCTAAGCAGGGCGTTTGAGTCCTTCACTATCTTCTGGGGAGCCTCTTTTTTACCCGTAGTGTCAGCCATGAGTCGTTTATACCATATATCTTGTTTAAATGCAAGATGTCTGGCCTTGTCTAGTTGTACTCGAGAAACGGGCCCTGAGTTGCATTCCACCCCTGTAATCTGGGGGTTTTGGACGCGGTATACTAATAGACCATGAGTAAAACAAATATAAGCATCATTGCATTGGTTGCCATTATTGTAGCGGGTCTCGCTGTGGCGAATTACTACAATTCGAGCACTCCAGAAGTCCAGCTTGATGAGCTCACGCAGTGTTTGCAATCGTGCAAAGATACCTACGCAGATCAAGACAGCGAGGTATATCAGGGATGTCTCACTGCCTGTGGCACCAGTGTCGGGTCTTTGACAGAATAGCTAACGCAGAGTATAGTGCCGGCATGGAAACAGACAGGAAAACCATGCCACTTGAGTTGCTACGCAACTACGTGGCCAAACACGATGCAGCCCTTAACGGTATTGCCAAAAGAGTTATTCATCAACGCCCTTCAGTTTGGGAGCAAGATCAGTTACTGAAGGCACTTCAAATTGAGCATAATCCTACACTTGAGGCGTTTAAGCCTCCCGCTCAATAGTGATCGCGGTATAGTCCCAACCGGGCTGCCAGGATTTTGTTTTTCGCCAATCGTCAGCGAGCGCTTGTTTCCATGTCTTTCCATTAAGCAGCACTTCGAGCGAAAGCTGCGGTGCTTTGTGCCCGACAACCGCCACGTGTTTATTGTCGTAATTCTTTTTTAAAAATTCTAAAAAACCTGCAACGCGTGCTTTGACATCCTCATAGCTCTCACCTTCGGGGAAGGGTTTTATAATACATTCACTTTCTTGCATTGGTTCAACAATGGCGGACGGTCCTCCGTTTAACGCGCCATAGTTGCACTCACGAAGTCGAGCGTCTTGAATAATCTGATACATGTCGCTCCAGGCGAGCTGCGCTGAGTTAACGGCGCGCTGAAGGTCAGATGTAAAGACGACATCAAATGTTTTATTCTGTGTTTGCTCGCGGAGCTCGATTGATTGTTGTACGCCGCGTTCAGAAAGCTCTACATCCTTCCAGCCCGACGAAATATGTTGTTCGTTGTCAGTTGTCGTGCCGTGTACAAAATAAGTGATGTGAACCGTCATGTAGTATGGCTTACTGACGCTATGGCGGAGACGTTTTTAATCGACGATTAAAACTGCGATGATCTCTGGTCGTCACCCGCAGGTCTCTACTGGCCATTTTGAGAAATCCTTGAAGTTTTGTTCGCACGGCAGGGAGCGATTTCAAAATATTTTTTGAAAATTCTTTATCCATTCTCTGCGAACGGAGATTTTCCATCGTTTGCCTATCATGATTGTAAAAGAGAGAGAACAATACATATCGTATGTCATTTTTTCCTTCTTCTTTCACCCATGTGTCCTCTTTTTGTATAAGAATATCGCGCATTCTTCTGATTTCGTCTTCGGGGCTCTCGCTCTTTTCAATACGATTACACATGATGATGAGCTTTTTGAGAAACGCTTTCATTCTCTCAAGTTTTTCAAGCTCGGCGGGCTTAGGCTTAAATGTCTGCACAAACACCCGCTCGATGTGTAATCGTTCTGTAGTTTCTATAGGCGGAGGCGGAGCGATTCGAACGCTCGAGGCCTTTCGACCTGGCGGTTTTCAAGACCGCTGCACTAGACCACTATGCGACGCCTCCTCGTCCCGCTGATAGTAGCGTGTTTTAGAGCCAGGCGCAAAGCGCTATACTGGATTTGATGGCGAAGATAATGGGCATCGACTATGGTTCAAAACGAATTGGCATAGCGATGACGGATGAGCAGGCAACAATCGCGTTTCCAAAGGCGGTCTTGCCCAACGACAAGTTTCTTCTCATGAGCATCGTCGATATGGTGGTCGCTAACAAGATAGCAGAAATCGTCATCGGTGAGTCAAAAGACAATCGCGGTGCCGACAACGTCATTATGGATTCAGCACGCACATTTGCAGACACACTGAAACGCGAAACAGGCGCAACTATTGTATATGAGCCTGAGTTCTATTCGTCACAAGAAGCCCGCGCGCATTTTGGTCCCAAAAACGGCCCCGAGCACATTGATGCATCGGCTGCCGCAATTATTCTTAATAGCTATTTAAATAAGCGCGCGAGCGCAGACACTGCATGAGCATTACCATCGATCAATTTAAAGAGGTTGAAATAAAAGTGGGTGTGGTACGAAGTGCTGTGCGTGTGCCAGACGCCGATAAACTATTGCGCCTTGAAGTTGATTTTGGTGAAGAGCATGTACGACAAATTTTATCCGGCATCGCCGAGTACATCACACCAGAAGAGATGGTCGGAAGACAATTTCCTTTTGTTACGAATCTTGAACCGCGCGTTATTCGCGGACTTGTTTCAAACGGGATGATACTCGCTGTTGGAGAAGGAGAGACGTTTGCACTCCTTACCACGACCGCGACCGTGACTCCCGGAGCCCGCGTACGGTAATTTTTCACACTATACTATAGGTATGGCTTCAGCGTCGAAGTTTCTTTTCGCTGTACGACCGCCCACAGTGCTCTCAATGCCTGGGTTTGGCGTCGATATCAGTGGCGGATCAATCAAGTGTATCGAGTTTGGCGGCACATCTGCTGCGCGCGTTTTAAAAACGCACGTTGAAATGCCAATAGATGCTGGCGTTATTGTTGACGGTGATATAGAAATCCCTGACAAACTCGTTGATGTGCTCCGGACTGTTCGATTGAAACACGGTGTTAGGAATGTACATGCGTCACTCCCCGAAAAGAAGGCCTTTATATATCAAACAATTGTGCCGCCTGGGCGCGCACCGCAGGACGCGATCGCGTTCGACCTTGAAGCACATGTGCCACTCCCTCCAGAAGAAATCGCCTATGATTTTGACTTTGTTCGTGAGGAAAAAGAGGGGAGGATATACACAGTCACGGCATT
>JBBTWN010000027.1:0-2165 GCA_038062735.1 Patescibacteria group bacterium | reverse complement strand
ATTTGCTCGTCGTGTGACGGAGGCATATGAGCGTGCAGTGATTCGTGCTGGTATGTTTTTAAAATCGCTCGAAGTAGAATCGCAGTCTTTGGCGCGCGCGGTGGTGCCACCCGCCGACCGCACGCACACCATGCTCATCGTTGAGGTGGGAAAGCGCACAACCCGTATTTGCATCACTGACCGCGGCACCGTGTCATACACCGCCACAGCAGACCTTGGTGGCGACATGCTCACCGATGCCTTGGTCCGTCACTTCAGTATTACTCCAGACGAAGCGGAGACGATTAAAAATGAACAAGGGTTTCTCGTGGGGAGTTCAAACACCGAGGTCGTTGAAGCGATGGCAAACGTTGTGTCAGTGATGAAGGACGAGGTAGCGTCGCACCTGACGTACTGGAACAACCCCACGTCAGATGATCTGCCGCGGCCCCCCATCGATGGCATTATCGTGTCAGGGGGGAACGCGAACATGGCCGGATTTGCGCCGTACCTTGAACGCGTATTGAAAGTCCCCGTTACTGTCGCAAACGTATGGATGAATGCATTTAGCCTCGACACGTACATACCTGATTTGCCGCGACGAGAGTCTTTGGAGTACGGCACTGCAATTGGACTCGCACTCAAAGGATCCGATACATCGCTATGGTAAATCTTATATCAGCACAGCATCGTGACGGGCTCATTCTTCGCTATCGGATGCGTCTCGTCACGAGCGCGCTGTATTGTATCGCTACGGTAATCATTATCGCCGCGGTGCTTTTGATCCCTTCGTACGCGTATTTGATGGCTGACGTTTCAGAAAGTGAGCGAGCGCTTGATGCTATTCAAAAAACAGTTGCTCTGCAGCAGGCATCAAAAGCGCAGGAGTATTTGGTGAGTGTGAAACGCCGTGTTGATGTTCTCGCCGCGGCACACCGCGACCCTTCGTTTAATCGGATCGTTGAGAGCATTGCGACGGGGCGCCCCGCATCGGTGTCGATTGAACAGTTTGACGTCACGTTTGGAGAAGCGCCGTCAGTGGTTGTATCGGGATTTGCAAAAAGTCGAGAACAACTCATTCGCTATGCAGAGGAGATCCGAGCGCGTCCCGACGTCACGAGGGTGGATCTACCCATTAATCAACTCGTCGACGCAGAAAATATCGAATTTCGTTTTGAAGTGACCCTCACCACACCATGATAAAAAAATTTATTCCTGTTTCTTTGGCTTTTCTTCTGGTCATCGCGCTCGCGGCGGGGTACTGGTTTATGCTCGCTGGTATTGAAGGTATGGCGCTTCGACTCACCGACTATCATGTGAAGGAACAAGAAGCAAACTTTCGCGGGCAGTTTGAGCGCGAAGCACAGAAGTTTGCACAAACCCTGGGCGAGGTCCCAGTCGAGCTTGCCACGAGAACACTGAAGGTGAGCGACCAGCTTGGTGCAATCGAAATGATCGAGTCGACCGCCCGTCGTGCCGGTGTTGTGGCGAGCATTCAAGAAATAAAAGAAGAAGTTGCTGCCACGAATGGCCCCGATGCACGTTTCGGCTCTCTCTCGCTCACCATCACGAGCACCGGTACATGGAAGAATGTCTTTCTTTTTGGACAGCTTATCGAGACTCTGCCTATTGCTTCGACACTCAAATCAGCAAACTTCGTCTATGACGGGTCGCGCTGGATGGGCACATATCGGCTCACGCTCGTGACTGAAAAAAACATATGAAAAACGGCATTCAAAACATCACCCCGTTGTTCATCCGTGATCTCGCAACGCCCAATCCGCGTCGCGATTGGACGGCAGCTGTCGGCGCTTCGATCGTGATTGGGCTCGTACTCACGCTGTATAGCGGTTGGACCTTTTATCGTGTGACGACGGGGTCGTTGGTTAACACATCAGTCGTACCGACAAAGCCTGCGCCCCCCATAACCACTGCAGAAATGGAAGCCATAAGAGAAATATATCGTGTCCGCGAATCTCGTTTTCTCGGTGGAGCCGCAACGACAACAACAGCTGACCCCCGTGGTGCCTCTGTTCCAAAAACTGGCGATGGTGCTCCGACGACAGGTAACTAATTTTGAAAAATGCCAGATTGGCTCTATAATCCGCGTACGGGCGATTAGCTCAGTTGGTAGAGCAACTCTTTTACACAGAGAAGGTCACAGGTTCGAGTCCTGTATCGCCCAC
>JBBTWN010000026.1:0-14765 GCA_038062735.1 Patescibacteria group bacterium | reverse complement strand
CACCACATCAAATTCTAGCTTGCCATCAAACGCCTTTGCATCTGATTTTCCATTTGCATAGACAAAGTATCCGATATTTGAAACCTTGAATTCATTTTGTCTAAACAACCACTGATATATCTCTATCTGCCGCTTGTATGAGTCATAGAGATCGTCAGTCGTTGAAGGGCCTTCTTTTTTTGACGTCGCTTTATAGTCGACGATGATGAGCTCGCCGTCTGTGTTTTTCCACACATCATCGATGCCACCGCGAATCGTTAAATTAGTTTTTTTATGATGCGTTGAAATGCCGCGACGAAGTGCGTCTCGCCACTCCTCCATGCGCGGATCATCGAGCGGCACTGCATCCACGCCATACTGTTTGGCCAATGGATGTACCGTTCCTTTTACGCGGTGTGTATCGAACTCGCGCTTGAACAGTTCATCAACTGCATTGTTCAACGTGAAGGACGGGCCCGAGACTCGTGGGACACCAAGGCGCATATCGAGGTATGCGCATCGTGGGCACTCCATAAACAAGTCGATCTTGGAGCGGCTCAGCTTGAACGTCTCTGACGACGTCGGGTCAAATGTTTTTCGTGCCCATGCCATATTCAAGTGATGCCACAAAGCGCGGTCGATTCCTCGATGACGTGGCGCAGCCGTTTCTCGGGCACGCCGGCGCGGCGTAGTGTTTCTGGATTATCCATGACGGTGTGACAGAGTGGTGCATTCATCGCGAGAAGTCGCGTTTTTTCAGCACCGGTAAGCGACGACAAAACGGTGACCGGATACATTTTTGTTTCGTGGATGATATCGGCGAGATTTCCTTTCATCGGATAGTCCCAGCCGAGAAGGTGGATACCCGCGCACATCGCATAGTGCACCGCCGCATCGGTAAATTTGGTGTTCGTAATAAGCCAGCCCTCATGGATGTGATCTTCTTCGTGCGCCAAGACTGCCCCTTCGTGGATATCGGTAAATCGTGCACGGACGTACAGCGCAATTTTTATATCGGTTTTGTACCCAGCTTCGTTATGAAATTTAAGTTCTGCGCCAATCGACTTTCCATCTTTTTGCATGACGATATCAACTTCGTGCGTCGCGCACTTTCCGCGCACCATCTGGCGTGTTTTAACGGCGTAGCCACGTGCGCGCATGAGCTCAGACACATAGTCCTCGAAGGGAAAGCCGGTGGGGCCTAAATCGAGAATCGCGCGACGTATTGAGTACCTGGCAGCAGATATTTTTTCTTCTTTGTGGAGCAATTTGTACGCGAGGCGATAGATCTCATCGGTACGCATACCGTCTTTGACGAGGCTACCAACCCGTTCAGCGACCGTGTTTGCAAGTTCAACCGGGGTCCCCGCACGGACCAACGAGTCTGCAAGTTTTAATACATTAAAGAGCTCTCGCTCGCCGTCACCCTTTACAATCTCAGGCATTACCCAATGATAGCACCGCCCTCCACAGCACCCCCCGGTGTGTAAAACACGATAGACTGACCCTCTGCAATAAGCTCATCCTGCCCAAAAACGACCACGTTGTCACTAACAATGACGGGTAAGAGCTCCTGTCTATATCGGTACCGAGCAAACAGTTTGCTTTTGGGAGCTCGATGTATCCAGTTTGCTTCACGAAGTGGATAGGAACGTGTACCTCCACGAGGCTTGTGCGACACCACAAGCGTTTGATTCGCCACATCGCGTTTGACTACAAAGAGCCGCTCACCCGTCGCCTGCGGCACATGCTGACCCAAGGTATAGAACCACGCGCCATCGTGCTCACCAATTTTTGTTCCCTGCAGGTCGACAATATCGCCGTGCACCTCAGGTAGATAGCGGGATAGAAAACTTTTCATATCAACGTGTCCCAAAAAACACAAGCCTTGAGAATCTTTTCTCTCAGCGTTTGGTAATTTTATTTTTTTTGCAGTGGCGCGCACTTCGTTCTTTTTCAAATTACCTACCGGAAAGAGTGTGTGCTCTAAATCATCAGGCGTCAGCGTCCACAAAAAATACGTTTGATCCTTTTCAGAATCCTTTGAAACAGCGAGCTGCTTATTCTCACCCACATCAACGATCTGCGCATAGTGGCCCGTCGCTATATAGTCAGCGCCGTCAGCACGCGCCAAGTCCCACATTGCACCAAATTTAATGACGCGATTACACATAACGTCTGGATTGGGCGTTCTCCCCTCTCGATACTCGTTTACAAAATAGTCTACGACCTTGGTTTTATACTCTTCACTCAAATCGTACGTTTTGAAAGGGATACCAAGATGCGCCGCCACTTGCATAGAGCTCAGTCGATCGGCTGCGCCGGTACACGGCAGAAAATTGGGCTCCCAGCCCCTGATAAAAACGCCCGTCACGTCATACCCCGCCTCCTTCAATAGGTGCGCGGACACGGCGCTATCCACGCCGCCAGAGAGCCCCACGAACACTTTCTGCTTGTCCACTATCTGAGCTTAGCGCATTCGCCGCTCGCGTGCGAGGTCCTTATATACGCGACGACGTTGCTCAGCTTTCTCTAAAATTTGAGCGCGCAGATCTTTGTCAACACCAGCGTTGTCAAGGCGACCTCGAATACTTCTAGAGGTGGAGCCTCGAGCTCTGGCGATTTCACATACACCTTGTCCAAGCTTTAAACGTTTAATCATCTGATAGATTTCCTGTTTCCATTTATCATGTGAGCCCATCCATTCGCCCGCCCTATAATGCGCGACTACGACCTGCAAACTCCTTGGCAGGCGACCCATATTACTCGCCGTAACACTGAGCGGTACTCCCTTTTTATCCTTTAGATAAATCGCACGAAGAATCTGTTTTTCTGTATACCATTCTGGCTGCGTTCTTGACATATCGGGCGAACGAGAAGAGCATGCATTATTTCTTAATTGTCTCTTGATTGAGGCGCTTACGCCAGTCGCCCATTGCACCAACATCAAGCATTTTTTCCTTCAGAGTCCTTTTGCCACGAGTACAAAACGCGGCATCTACCGCCCGCGAACGTTCATCGCGTAAAGAATCAGCCTCGATATGGCGTTCGTGCTTGTAACGCTCATGGTCCTTGAAACTTGATTGAACAAGCGAAAGACGTGACCACCAAGCTGTGCGAGTCATCGGAGAACTCACACCTGTGGACCCGTATGGCCGAGGTCTTAGTTCTGCTTCCATACTAGACCGATGCTACCGCGTGCATCACTCTGAGTCAAATCGCCGATTTGCACTCGCTCGTTTTGCTCGCTCTGTAAGCCACTTTCTACGTTTCCCTTTTGTCACAATTACCTGTCGTATTTTTGACGTGATGCCACGACTATCAAAATCAGCATGAATACTTGATGCAGGGCGATTTTGTGAAAATGCGATATCACGCATTTCTGCTCCTCGCTTTAACATAGCGAGTTCTTGCATAAAACGATTTCTATTTTCCTCTACCATATCCCTTGGTCGCACTCTTTCACAACCCGAAAACTTTGAAACCATTTCTTGATACGGCAGTTCAAGTGTCGCCACTATTTCTTTGTATCGTTCGCCCCCCGTCTTTCTCCGCCGTATCGCGTCAATCTCAGCTGGCGTGTACTTTTTAGTTTCATCAGTCATGTTACCCGTACTCCATCACGCGCCAATCGACTTTAACGCGTCCGAGACTTGAGCCACTTCCAATGTCTTGCTTTATCAATGATATTTCTTCGAGCCTCACTATGTATGCCCTGACTGTCAAAGTCATTACAAATAGCAGATCTGCTCCTTTTTTGAAGTGCTGCGATTTCACTAATGCTATGCCCGCGCTTAAGCAGCTGAAGTGCGCACTCAGAACGAATTTTTGTTTCTTCACGTGTTCCTTTTCTTGATCCCTTCTCATCATTATGCAACGTGTGAATCATACTGTTATACGGCCTCCCGAGCGATGCTGCGATGTCGGTAAACAGCTCACCCCGAGCCTTTCTGCTTCGAATTTCTGCAAGGTCGCCCTTTGAATAAGGTTTATAGTAATTCATCGTACGCAAAAATACTAACCTGAAAAGTGTATTTTGTCACATCGCTCATATCATTCTCGCACCCTCACGCCCCGTTCGACTTTCACGCGTTCGAGTCTTAAGCCAATTCCAGCGCCTAGCATTAGTGATGATATTCTGTCTCGCTTCACTGGTGATTCCACGCCTATCGAAAGCTTCGCATACTCCGGACTTTGCTCGCTTTTGGATTTTAGCAATTTCACTTATATTTGTACCTTTCCTAAGGAGCTCAAGGGCTTGATTGTAGCGCGCATCATGTTTTTCTCGAACTCCCTCGCGTCTACCCTTGGACTCATGGTGAAGAACAACAAGCATACTATCGTAATTACGCTCTAACGACTCAGCTATTTTTATGTATGTCTCGCCCTCCAACTTTCGCCGACGAATTTCAGCTATTTCTGCTTTGGTGAACGGTTTACCGGGATACATCATAGAAGAACGGTACTAATTTTGAAGAGATGACTGTCATATTACTCATACCGCTTCAATCCACGATGCGATTTTAAGCGACTTACAACCGCGCGACGCACTGCTACCTTTTTTCGTTCAAGCTTTACATCTGCTGCGCTTAAGCCCATGTTTCTAAAATGCACTGATACTGCAGGTGGCGAGATGCCAAGCGTGTCGGCAATAATGTTGTTGTTGTGCCCGCGACGCAGCATTCGAAAAGCTGTTTCTCTCCGCTCGAGTGATTGCTCAGCCTGCCCCTTTCTTTTACCCTTCTTGAAATCTGAATATGACGTTATGAGTGAGGTTGTTGGTCGTTCAACTATCGCTGCCACCTCGTCCCAGGTACGATTTTTCTTAAGCGCCTCAACTCGCTCCCAATCTGCTCTTGTGAAATGTTCGCTGCCTCTCATACCTATACTACTGGCTGGCCTCCCTTAATTTTTGACGGACCTCTTTTGTGTAACCTCGGCGATCGGCCTCCTGACACACTGCGGTGTCTGATCGACCCTGATCGCGGGCGATATCCGTTATCATGTCACCTTTTTGAAGTCTAACCTTGGTCTCCTGCCATCGAGCCTCGTGTATGTCTGAAGAGAAGCCACGCTTACCGTTACGAAACCGGTAGAGTATAGTATTCAGCGAGCCAACAGTGGTGCCGTAGTCTTTTGCAATTTTCTCAGGAAAACCGCCATCATCGAGCCGTTCTCGAATTTCTATAAGGTCAGAAGCCAAAAGGTGCCGTATTTTCTTCCGCTCTCCCATTGAGAAAAATAATACACCAACAAAAGGAAATGGTCAACTGCCGTAGGGGTTATGCCGCGCGGCACTCTTTGGCTTTACGTTTTGGACGTATTTCAGGTGTGAAAAAAAACTGCTCAACCTGCTAGCATGCTGCTGCGATAAAGCCTTTTGATGCTCAGTCGCATCAGAAATCGTGGCAGCTGGAGACAACACTCCCCTATTTATTTTCAATTTTTCTACAACCTCCTTTCGCAGCTCTGCTTTCCTTTTTGCCGTACGACGTTCATCTGCGGTCACACCAAGTTGGTTCGTGCGATAGTACACGATCGACTTATTAATACCGAGCTTTTTTGCTATCGCTTTAGTGTCAAACCCGCGACCAACTAACGTTTCCACGTCGGCACTTATAGCTTCACCCCGCGTCATCCTGCTAATCTACCGCAAGAAGCGGCGGTTGGCAATGTGTTCTTCAAAGGTGCGGGCGTAGTGCATCGTGCCGTCGGCACCAGTCAGATAGTAGAGATACGGTGTTTTCGTGGGCTCAAGCGCGGCGAGTATTGATTCGAGACCGGGTGCATTAATGGGCCCCGGCGGTAATCCTTTATTTCTGTAGGTATTGTAGGGTGAATCAATCTCAAGCTCTTCAAATGTGGGACTATAGGTCGTCGTTGCGTGGATGTATCCAAACACTGCATCAACCTGAAGCGGCATGCCAAGATCAATACGCTTCCACAGTATCCCTGACACTATTTTTTTAGTCTCGGGTTTTCGCGCTTCGCGCTCAAGGAGAGACGCCATGATAATGATATCTGATTCACTTCTGGACGACGATGCCATCTGGGGGCGAAGCGGTAGGATATTTTTCTCATATTCATCTCGCATAGTTCGAATAACAACCTCGGGAGGTGATCCGGGCAGAAAAAAATACGTTTCAGGAAATAGATACCCTTCGTATTGCGTTGCATCATGCACAAACGCTGGCGCATCAAAGTCCATAAGGGTAAGCTCGAGCCGCTCGCCCATGTCCCGCACCGTCGAGCCCTCAGGTATGGTGACACGAAGTGGTGTGAGCTCAGTCAGTCCACGCGCCATGCGATATGCAAGCATAAACGAAGTTTGACGTGCATGGAGCGCGTATGTGCCTGCTTGCACACCGCCAAGCAAAGATGAAAAAAGTTTAAATCCAAACGCGGTAGCGAGCACATGGTGCTCGACGAGCATACTACCAACTTCTGAGATTGAACTGCCCGAATCAACATGCACAACGCTCTCGGTAGGATAAGCCACCGTCGGCGCCACAAAAAGTGCGTATAAAATAAACAGTAGTGTGAGCACCGCGCAACAAAAAAACTGCAGACGTTTTGAAAACAAAAATGCCATGCTAAATAGGGAGGTTAGCGGGAGGCTCCAATTTTCTCCCTCGAGAGCGAGAGAGCGCAGACGCTCGACTCACTTTAGGGATATGCCACAAGGTCGCGAGTTCTTCTGCATTAAAAATAGACACCGCTCCATAATACGGCGGCGCAAAATACGCGCGACGGCGATACAGCTTAAGCAGGTACTCATACTTGAGTGCGGGGAGCGCTTGGAGCACATCAGAAACCGGCCACTGGATCCGCTCCAAAGGATCATACGCCACGAGATTGTTCATATCGGGATCACCAAACCGATCAAACAAGTGCTCGAGGCTCTGCGCACGCTCATCGCTATATTGTCCATGCTCGGCGATATAGAGCGCGCGCACACCACAGTCAAACGATGGTTTTTTAAGTGCGGCCTCGATACCCTCTACCAATTCTTGTCGGGCGGGCGGCAAGTCGCGGAGCACTCCGGTCACGCCAACTAGTTTTTGCACTTGACGCGCGGCATCAAGGTGGAGCGTGTCTTTTGGCATTTCTAATATCTCCCACATGCCGTTACCCCAGTCACGTTGGTGCGGGCGAATCATAAACGAAAGCCACAGCTCCTCACCATCGCCGAGTGTTGAAAAGTCTTCAAGCATTTCTTCAAACACATCGTGTCGCTCTTTCCCCCCCTCATGATGCACATATGAACGCAAGGGGTACGGATCGGGTTTTTCAAGCCGATATTCGCGCACGGCGAGCTTTGTCGACGTTGGATGATAATGCCGTTCGCGCGAGTAGTCGCGTACCTCGTCGATATCAATATCACGATACTCGGCACGGATACGCGCCTCAACTGCTGCACGCTGGTGGGTTGGGATATGAATATAAAATCGTACGATGCCGCGTGAAGCAGCTACTTCAAAACACCAGGGTACACGAACTGCCCCCATCAAAAACGTCGCCAGGCGTGTTGGCTCGGTCCTATGATAGAGCGAGTAAAAAACTAGTTCCATCGGTTTTGCTGATTTTGGCGTTTGATCGCCTGGCTTCAGCTCCAAGGTCTCGTACTCAATCCGAGAGACAAACTGGCTACGCACCTGGACGAGCCACAGGGGCCATGCAATGAGTGCGAGGGCCACGGGCAGCCACAGCGGCGTAAGTGCTGAGATCAGGGTGTAAAGAAATGCAGCAAGTCTTGGGGCAAGATAAATAAGAATGGGTATCCCCACGATACAAGCGATGAAAACACTCCGCAGCGTCGCGCGGCTCATCATCAGATTCTAACACGTAAGACGTAGCTTTTATTTCGTCTATTTCGCCAAAACGTACTTACCTTCTCGATTTTTTGCAAGCGCAGAATTTTGGAGGTTAACCAAAATCGTATTCATCTTGACGTGGCGCTCGTTGTTGACGGCTTTTATCAGTTCTTCACGAGTGAGTGGCCCCTTCTCTTTCAAGATCTGCTTCATGATGTCGATCACTGCGCCCGGTCGGTAGCCCCACTCAGCGAGTGCGTAGATGCCGCGGCCAACGAGCACAAAGCGCTTGTCTTTGATCAACTCGTTATGCGTGGTCGCATGATGTGCCTTCTTTCCAAACGTTTTTTCAATCGCCTTTGCAACTTCTCTAAAGTGCATCGGAGAGCCGTGACGCTTGACGACGAGATACGCATGGTCACGAATGTTCTTAAGGCGGATTGACGGTGCGGTCTTTCGGCCCCACTCGCCAAGCGGATTTTTCATTAAACAATTTGAGAGCTCGAGCCAGCGCTTTGCAGTCTCTTTATTTTTGTACTTAACGTTCACGCGCGACAAACATGACAGCACGTGCGTTACGAGCTTGTCTTCTGAAACAATGTCATCAGTTTTGATCGTGCTGTGTACCGTCTTTAACGCGTCTTCAACGCTCTTTGCAACTGACTCGTCAACAAACCAGCGAGCCTTAAAGTGATCGTCCTCGCGGCGAGTGGTAAACGGCTTTCCAACGACCATCAAAAAGTAGAGATGATTTTTAGTCTCAGGATCCGTGGCAAACTCAGCCAAAATGCTGTGCTCGGGCAGTACTGCTCCCATCTCTCGAATTGAGGACTCAAGGTGTTGGAGCGCAGAAGCTTCTTTTTGAATTGCAGGAGAATCCTGAATTGACTTCAAAGCGCTGTTCTCGATCTGACGTACGCGCTCACGAGTGATGCCGTAGCGCTGACCAATCGCATCCAATGTCTCTGCCTCTTTCTTGTCACTCAAACCGTACCTACTCACAATAACGTCCTTCGAACGCTCGGGAAGATGCTGAATAAGACGCTTGCTTACGTCTTTCGGCTTGAATATTAGTTTTGCCATGGGTTTAGACTAAATAATGTTTTACAATTCTTTATAGCATACTTTCAAAATTGAGTCAACTGGCGCAAGGGTTTATCCACAGTTTACAATATGGTTGGCCATTGGTCAAGAAATAATGTTCAAAATACGGCCAGGAATATAGACAATTTTGGACCAGGCGGGCGGCATTTTTGCACCGAGAACCTTGTCTGCTTTCGCCAAGGCGATGACCTCGTCCTGATGAGCGGATCTCGCTGAGAGGATGGTGCCACGCAACTTACCGTTCACTTGAACCGCGATGGTCACCATCTCAGCCTCCAGTTGGGATGGATCATAGAGGGGCCACGACTCTTGATGTATAGATGTCTCGTGTCCGAGCCCATGCCAGAGCTCCTCGGTGATATGCGGCGCAAAAGGTGCCAAAAGTTTTAGAAACGCCTCATAGTGAGCTCGGGGTATACGCTTCGCTCTGTCTGCCTCATTCGACCAAATCATCATCTGTGACACAGCGGTGTTGAACTTGAACGTCTCAATGTCGTCGCTTACCTTTTTTATTGTTTGATGCGTGATGGTATCAAGGCCTGATATATCACTCACCGTATCGGCGAGTCGCCATACGCGCTCGAGAAAACGTCTCACGCCAACAACACCGTGCGTGCTCCATGCAACGGTGTTTTCAAACGGACCCATAAACATTTCGTACATGCGAAATGCGTCAGCACCTACCTGTGCGACCACGTCATCGGGATTGATAATGTTACCGAGACGCTTTGACATCTTTTTTCCATCTTCAGCGAGGATGAACCCAAGAAACTCAAGGCGCGCAAAAGGTTCGACAGTAGTGACGACGCCGATGTCATACAGAAACTTATGCCAAAAGCGGGCATAAATAAGGTGTCGTACAGCGTGATCGCCGCCGACATACACATCAACGGGGCCCCAGTACTTTTCTTGTGCTGGACTCACGGGTGCGGTGTTGTTGGTGGGGTCCATAAAGCGAAGCCAATACCATGACGAGCCCGCCCACTGCGGCATGGTGTTTGTCTCACGGCGGCCCATCTTTCCGCATGTAGGACACGGTGCGTTGACCCAGGCGGTGATATTAGCGAGCGGTGACTCACCCGTGCCCGTCGGCTCGTAGTGTTCAACCTCTGGCAGCAGGACCGGAAGTTCCGACTCGGGCACCGCCACCGCGCCGTGCTCTGCACAGTGAATGATGGGGATCGGCTCACCCCAGTATCTTTGGCGACTGAAGACCCAGTCTTGGAGTTTATACTTGGTGACTACGCGACCACCAACGTGATTCGTTATTTTTTTCTTTGCCTCTTCGTTATTCATTCCATCAAACTCGCCGGAGTTCATGAGAAGTCCCGATTCAGTCAGTGCTGTCTTTTTAAACAACTGCTGCCATACAAACTTTTGGTGTACTGGTACCAACCGATTCAAAACCTCGCCCTCCTCTACCCATACAAGCGAATGGGTTTTTGCCTCATGCTCTGGAATGGCACCCTGTTTGCTTAAATCATCAACTTCTGCAAGATATACGCGAGCGATAGAACGCCGATTCTCACCTTTGTGCGAAGCGTGATACTCCGCCCCAGAAAGCCATCCAAGCTCGCGTACAATACGTGCGTTTGGAATCGATGCCTCTTCTCGAATCTCTGCGAGCACAGCTTCATCCGCTGTTTGGCCAGATTCGATGCCCCCCATAATGCCGGTCGTTATGCCTTCGAGCGATTCGTGCCAATCTAAAAGAGCGTACTTTCCTGACGCATTATTTTTTAGAAAAACAATAACGGTATCGCGCGAGACTATCGGCTTATCAGCAGTGGGTGGATTTTTAGGATCTGGCGAGCACGGCATCACTACCTGCACTATTGGCAGATTGTATTTTGTTGCAAACGCGTAGTCGCGCTCGTCGTGCGCGGGAACACCCATCACTCCGCCGGTCCCATAGTGTGCGAGCACGTAGTCAGCAACCCACACAGGAACTTCTTCTTTCGTCGCAGGATTTATAACCGTGACGCCCTCCAACCGAACTCCTGTTTTTTCTTTGCCCTCTGCGGTCCGCTCTATTTCTGTTCGCATCTTTTGCGCTGCGACGAACGCATCAACCTCTGCTCGATTCGTCGCGGGAAGCGTTTTAACGAGTTCGTGCTCGGGGGCAAGCACAACGTACGTCGCACCATACAGAGTATCCGCTCGGGTTGTAAAAACACGTATGGGTCCAAAATCAATTTCAACGCCCTCGCTCCTCCCTATCCAGTTTCGCTGCGCCTCCTTAATGTGGGCTGGCCACATGGTGAGCGTATCTAAGTCAGCGAGCATGCGGTCTGCATAGTCGGTGATTTTAAGCACCCATTGGCGCATCGGTTTTTTTACAACGACTGAGCCACATCGCTCGCATGTGCCGTCTGATTCAAGATCTTCGTTTGCAAGGCCCGTCTGACACGATGGGCACCAGTTAATGGGTGCTGTCGACTCGTATGCTAAACCTTTTTTGTAGAGCTGCAAAAAAATCCACTGCGTCCATCGATAGTAGGCAGGGTCTGTCGTATCGATTTCGCGCGACCAATCATAATCAAAACCAATAATCGAAAGCTGCTCTTTATACCGAGCGATATTTTTATCAACGGCAACGCGAGGATGAATTTTGTTTTTGATCGCATAGTTCTCAGCAGGGAGACCAAACGCGTCCCACCCCATCGGATGGAGTACATTGAACCCCTGCATCCGCTTCATGCGCGAATAGATATCGGTCGCGACATATCCCTTCGGGTGCCCAACGTGGAGACCCTCGCCCGACGGATATGGAAACATATCCAAAATGTACTGCTTCGGTTTGTCAGTTTTGTCTGACGCCGTATATATGGCGGACTTTTTCCATGTGTCCTGCCACTTTTTTTCTATATCTTTGTGGTCGTAGTTTTTCATCGCAGTGTCCCAAAATATACTGTACCCGATTTGAGTGATTCAAAATACCTCTCCTCCCCTGGCCACATCGGACTAGGAAGTGCATTCAAATCATACCAACTCCAGCTTTCTCGCTTATGTGGTTCCAAATTTTGCACTTCTCCGCTCACCCAGTCAGCCGCTACCGCAATATCTAAATAGTGGTCGGGAGGAAACGCAAGCATATCGGCAACACACAGTAACCTAATATTGTCTACCGTGAGTCCAGTTTCTTCCAGTGCTTCTCGCTTCGCACATTCAACAATGGTCTCTCCATACTCTACGTGACCGCCCGGTCCGCAGTAATAACCATCGCCATGCGCGTTTGTTCGCTTACCCATCAGTACTTTACCGTCCTTAAGTACAAGAAGACCGACTCCAACTTTTGGTCTGCCACTCATTACTACACTCTAACGCACTCAGGCGTCATCGGACAATACCTTGGTAAAACACTCCCGTTTTCAGTGCGTTGTAATACGCCTCGTTATGCTTCCAGATTGGAGACGGGAGATGCTCGGGATCATACCAATCCCAAAATTCACAACTGTCAGGCTCCATGATTCTCGGCTCACCACTTTTCCAATCTGCACGCATTGCAAAATTAATGTAGTGCTTGCCATGCGTAAAGACCTCGACTAAACACAGCGGCTCTACATTTTCTATTTCTATCCCTGCCTCTTCTCGAGTTTCTCGAATAGTCGTTTCAACGAGCGTTTCGCCGAGCTCCACATGTCCACCGGGACCCGCGTAGACGCCATCACCGTGACCTTTTACTGTCCTTTTACCGAGCAGCACCTTCCCATCCCTGAAAATAACAACGCCAACGCCAACCTTAGGTGCGTCCATAACGCACTACAGCATCGGGGTCTTTTTGTATGGAGGGTATCGCTCTGGATCGATCTCGCGATCAAAACACATCTCGCCGACACCGTGATTCCATGGGCTCATACTGATGTCGCCGTCCACGCCAGGCTCAAGCATCGTGGGACGAGCGACCGTGTTTGGCATCGGGCGCGACTCTTTGTTGAACGTGGCGCAAAGTCTAAAAGACAACTTGTCTGTGGCATACGTATATGATTCTCCTGTTTGTGGATCCATCGGGACCATGAACCCAGTAATTGGATCTTGAAGCTCAGCGAGAGCGGTTGGAAGACGCTCTTTCTGCTGGTAGAAGTTAATGAGCTGCCACTGGAGGTTGGTGAGGTCAGCAACCTTTTGTTCGTCGAACTTGTAGAGCCGCGCATCCATTGGCGAGCCAATGATGTAGAATCCAGAGCCTATTGTCACGACGAGAAGCACGGCGACCGCGATACCGACAGAAGCGGCGCGACCAGGATACTTAATCCAATACCCCCAAATGTCAGCCAAGAAGTGGAGAAAGCCCGCACCAACAACAAGAAAGATCATCACTACCTTGAGTGCAAAACGCATCGTCACCTCGCCATCAAGGAAGTAGTAGATAAGCGTCACGAGATCCCCCGCTACCGTACAGCCCGCGATAAAAACGGTAAGGTACAGGGCCCAACGACGAACCCACAAATCGCTTTTTTCTGCGTGCGCAATGATATCCTTTCGGATAAGACGCATTAAAATCAAAAAGAGCGGAAACGCGACGATGAGTGTCGCGATAGCAAAACGAATGGAGCCAGAATAAGGGTCATACGAGTACTGGAGTGGATCCGGGTATGCCGTATTAATGTATTGAAAGGTGAGCGTCAAAAAAGCAACGACAGAGCTGTAGAGGGCGACCATCGCGCCCAGCCAAAGAAAGAAATCTTTTGGTGTTACTTTTGGTTTATCCATATACCTCCAATATACCACTACTCGTCCAAGAGAAAATTCAACTGCTCTTCTGGCACCCCCTGCGCGAGGCCGTGCAGAATGGCCGGTGTCCATGTTTTCTCGTCAAAATGACTCATCCAAAAATGCCTGTCATTAAAGATGACGAGCACATCGTCACCCTTCCAGAAGTGCGCATAAAAACCAGGTTTCAGATGCGACTGAATTTTGAGCGCATCTTCTTGGTCACACGAGACAGTGTAGAGATGCCACCGATCAGCCGGGTCATCGTCATCAGTTATTTTTACACTCGCCACACGATACAGATTAATCACCCGATTATCATCGAGTGACTCCTCTACTATCACGCCGCGCATATTTTGACTGGTCATGGTTCAAGCATACAACAAACAACCCTACACCGCACCTACCTCTCCCGTGCTATTATTATGATATTACAATATATCATAATAGTACATGAAAAGACGAGCCCATGAATTGAGCAAGGAAGAAAAGGTGGAAACGCTCGATGCATTGTACACGGCGGCCGGGACACTGCGCGGTCGCCCAGCCATAAAAGCATTTCTTAAGGACCTGCTTTCAGAGGGTGAACGCATCATGCTCGGTAGGAGGATACTTATCGCTCGCTCACTCCTGCGTGGGGAGAGCGCACTTGCAATTGGCCAAAAGCTGAAAGTTGGATATGATACTGTCTACCGAGTCGAGCGGTGGCTGCAGGACACGCTCCCCGGATACGAATCTGCAATTGCAGGTTTAGAAAAAGAATTGAAGCGGAGAAAAGTGACACAAAAACGCGTGGAGCCCTTTACCTATGCATGGCTCAAGAAAAAGTACCCCCTTCACTTCCTCCTATTCCCCTAACTCACTGCTCAATACGACTTCTGCATTATTATGATATATTGTAATATCATAATATTTAGTTTCTTGTTTTTGATTTAAATTCTCGGAGTTGAGCGTTAAGACTGGCTATTTCCTCTCTTTGAGATTCTATGCTTTTTTGCAATACTCTCTTCTGGCGAGGGCCGAGCGGTGCGTTCTTTAGCCTCAGAATATCTGCATTTAATCCGCTTCGCATCCAACGGAGCTGGCCGTATAGCCCATGTGAGGCTAATCTCTTTTCGCTCATATTTTGAACTCAATGACGTCGCCATCTTGCAC
>JBBTWN010000025.1:0-22299 GCA_038062735.1 Patescibacteria group bacterium | reverse complement strand
AGATTGGCTGGGTCCCCTTTTTGGGCGCGCACATACAGCTTGATTCACGCCCCTTAATACCGCGCGCCGAAACAGAATGGTGGACAGAAAAAGCGATCGAAGAAATTAAGCGTCGACCTCGTCCGCGTGTGCTTGATATTTTTGCAGGATCAGGATGCGTCGGCTGAGCGGTGCTTCTCCACGTTGCTAATGTCCAGGTGGATTTTGCTGAGATTGATGAGAAGCATTTGTTGACCATCAAAAAAAATATAGCCCGGCTTGGCCCACTTTCGACACCTGATTTTTACCTGTCAGACGTATACAATGGACTCCCTGAGGACGCACAGTACGACTTTATACTCGCGAATCCTCCGTACCTCTCAGAGACGCGCCTTGATCGGATTGAGGCATCAGTGTTGGCGTATGAGCCACGCTCGGCGCTTATGGCAGACGACGATGGATTCGCCCTCATTGAAAAAACAATCCGTGGCGCGCCCAAGAGACTTCTACCTCATGGCCAACTCTGGATAGAGCACGAGCCCGAACACGCCGAGCGAATTCAAAGGTTGGCTGCCGAGCTTGGACTTATCGCTTCTACCCACCGCGACCAGTACGGGGCCATACGCTACTCTGTTATACTGCATACAGAAGTACATAAAAAAGTATGATCGTGTTTTGGTTCATTTTTTTTATCGGATTTTTGATCGTGGCGTACCACGCTTTCGCACTCCTCTACCACTGGCTTAAGTACGCGAACCTCTACCCCGCGGTGTGGCTGGCGATCCCCATCTATGCGGCGGGCACTGGTTTTCTCTTTTTGACCACGCTCACTGCCCTCATCGCTCTTTCCACATGAACCTTTCACTCCTCAGCATTTCCGATCTCAAAGATAACGAACACCTCGTTACGGTAGTGCGGCATCACTGGCTCATTCTTATTTTTCACGTCATCGGGCTCGGCTTAATTTTTATCCTCCCGTTCATCGCGGTCCCCGTCTTAGGCGCCGTCGTGAGCCAAAGCGGGCTTGATGTCGCGCAGATTGGCGCCCTGGCTGGTTTTTTGGGTTCCTTGTGGGCGCTCATCATTTGGCAGTTTCTCTGGGTTAGATGGACTGACTGGTACTTTGATGTATGGATAGTGACTAACTGGCGCATTATCGACATCGACCAAAAAGGGCTCTTTCGCCGCAACACCGCCACCATCCTTGATCTTAATCACATTCAGGATATCGATACAGAGCTCAATGGAATTCTCGGTAACCTCTTTGACTACGGCAGCATCGAGGTGCAATCTGCGGGCACCAAAACAGAATTCTCGTTCGAAGACGCGAGAAACCCGGTGCGCGTCGAGCGACTCATCCGTGAAGCACAAACTAACATGCACCAACCATCGCATAAAGAAGGTGAGGGCGTCTAATATGGATTCCTACAAAGGAGTGCGGGACTTTTATCCCGAAGATCAACGAATACAGAACTTTATTTTTAGCGCCATGCGCCGCGCTGTTGAATCTTTTGGGTACGAGGAAATGAACGCCTCAATACTTGAACCGACTGAGTTGTACAGAGCAAAATCAAGTGAAGAGATAGTCAATGAACAGACCTACACATTCATGGATCGGGGCGAACGCTCAGTGACACTTCGACCAGAAATGACCCCTACTGTTGCACGTATGGTGGCCGCGCGAAAACGCGAACTGGGGTATCCGTTGCGCTGGTACTCCATTCAAAACTTCTTTAGATATGAGAGACCCCAACGTGGCCGTGTACGAGAATTCTGGCAACTCAACGTTGACCTCTTCGGAGTTTCAAACATTGATGCGGACGTTGAGGTCATTGCAGTAGCAGAACGCGTCATGCGAGAGCTGGGCGCTAGCAGTGGCGATTACAAAATCCACCTGAACCACCGTGGAATACATGTCGCAACATATAGTGAGGTTGCAAAAAAAAATGGACTGTTGTTTCCAGAAGATAAAATGCGTGCATACATTCGACTCCTTGATAGGCGCGCAAAACTCACCACGGAAGATTTTGAGAATGCTTCATTAGAAATACTGGGAGAACCCCTTGCTAAAGCAATACTACAGACGTCAGACCTGATTGAGATTAGTAAAAAAACATCTGAGTATAAAGACTTTGAAGCCACAGTTACACTGCTTGATCAAATGGGTATTCAAACCGAACACGATATGTCCATGGTTCGCGGTTTTGACTATTACACTGGAATGATATTTGAGGTATTTGACACCAATCCTGAAAATAAACGCTCCATGTTCGGTGGGGGTCGCTATGATAACTTAGTCGGACAGTATGGCAATGAAAGCGTGCCGGCTATCGGATTTGCAATGGGTGACGTAATTGCCAGAGATTTTCTAGAAACTCATAAACTGATGTCGCACATACATCCCTCAACAAAACTCTACATTGCGCCCGTCACAGAAAAAGACGCTGATCATGCTACGAGGGCTGCAGCGAAACTGCGTGCCCTGGGACTCAACGTCGCCGTCGGGATGAAGCACACTAAGGTTGGTGACCATATTCGTGCGGCGGTGAAGCTCGGCATCCCCTACTTCATTGCTTATGGAGAAAACGAGGCCTCGAGCGGTTCGGTGACCCTAAAGACCCTTGCAACGGAGGAGGAGCGGATGGTACCGTTGGAGGACGTCCCAAGAGCATGCGCCGAATAACATTTGACATAGAAACATCAAGTGCCGTCCCGGGTAACTTTGATCCAAAATTCATGGAACTCACGATCGTGGGCGTCCATGATTCTGAAACCGATACGCTCACTGCATATACCATCGAGGAACTGCCGCTGCTGTGGCCAATATTGGAGCGCGCTGATGTTCTCATTGGATACAACTCAGACCACTTTGATGTCCCCATCTTGAATCGCTACTACGCGGGCGACCTTACAAAGATTAAAAGCATTGATCTCTTGGCAGAGATAAAGAACGTGCTCGGCCGCCGCATCAAGCTCGATTCAGTCGCCAAAGGCACCTTGGGTAAAAAAAAGAGCGGGTCAGGTCTGGACGCGGTCCGCTGGTGGGCGGAGGGCAAGATTGATAAGGTTAAAAAATATTGTCTCGACGACGTACGCATAACCAAGGAGATTTTTGAATTTGCACTCGCGAACGGTAAAATTCGCTACGACGACTTTGGGACCAAACGTGATGTACCGCTCGATACTGCGCGCTGGCATATTAAAGACGAGACAAAGCTCACACACACACTCCCCTTTTAAACAATGAAAAATAGAATGGCGACCGCAAGAAGCACACGATAGACTGCAAAAACGGTAAGTGGATAGGCGCGGACGAAGCCAAGAAGCACATGAATGGCGAGGAGCCCCGACACAAAGGCGACAACAGAACCAATCATGAGTGGCTCTGCAAGCGTCGTCAGGGCGCCGCTCGATTCGAGATCAAACATTTTTTTTAACCCCGTCCCAACGAGTATGGGCACCGCGAGTAAAAAACTGTAGCGCGCAGCGTCCGCACGCGAGAGCCCTACAAACATGCCGCCCACGATAGACATGCCAGACCTACTCATCCCCGGTACTAGTGCAAGCGCCTGAAAGCACCCGATGATAAAGAGGCGGGCGTATGAGATGGTCTGCAGTGAGTTTAAGGTCCGGGCGCCATACTCCGCGATTACAAAGAGCGCCGCGCCCACAATGAGCGTGCCAGCCACTAGTCGAGAATCTCTAAAAAGCGCCTCCATGTAGGATTCGAGAAAATATCCGGCGATGAGTGCAGGCACAGTTCCGATGATGATGCCTACGACAAGTCGTCGCTCATGCACCATGCGAGTATCTATGATTGATTGTAAGAGCTTTATGATGTCCTGATAAAAATAGACAATGATGGCAAGGACCGTTGCCAATTGGAGCACCGCATCGTAGGCGAGCCCATTTTCAGTCGATATGCCAAAGATGTCACGGGCCAAAATAAGGTGCCCGGTCGACGATATCGGCAGAAACTCCGTGATGCCCTGCACGAGGCCCAAGAGGGCAGCACTCCACAACTCCATATTTCCCTATGGTACCATGTGAGGATAATCATAGAATAACGTATGGAACCAACACCACCAGCAATGTCTAATTTTTCAGTGCCTCTCGCGATCGTCGTGGCGGGCGCACTAATCGCCGTCGCCATTTATTTTGTCGGACAATCGCCAGCGACGGGCACGACCCCAACTGACACAACATCGGATGTCCCACCGGTCACCGCTGAGGATCATCGTCTCGGGAGCCCCGACGCCCCCATTACCATCATCGAATACTCTGATCTCGACTGTCCATTCTGTAAACAGTTTCATGCGACGATGAAAGAGATCATGAATGAGTATGGCGCTGCAGGCAAAGTCGCCTGGGTCTATCGTAACTTCCCCCTCGCCCAACTCCACCCGAACGCGCCAAAACTTGCCGAGGCGTCAGAGTGTGTCGCAGAGCAACTAGGTAACGAGGGATACTGGAAGTTCCTCGACGTCCTCTTCACCCACGCACCACTGAATGAAAAAACGGATATGACAAAGATCGCTGATTATGCAGGAGAGGCCGGCGTTTCTGACATCGCTGCGTTTCAATCATGCTTCGATTCTGGTCGCATGAGCGAGAAAGTCCAAAAAGAATTCAATGATGCTGTGGCGTCAGGTGGACAAGGTACACCGCACAACATTCTTATCACGAAGAGTGGTAAGGCTATCCCTATCGCCGGTGCACAGCCCTACGCGACGGTCAAATCAATCATCGATGCGGCCCTCGAGTAGCTCGAGTCGATAGATATCAAACGAGTTCTTTCCCTCGAACATATCAGAGGGGTTGGGGAGATACACGCGCTTTCGCGCGATCTCTTCTGACGCATCGTTCAATAACCGTTTAAAGAGCTCGAACTCTGCGCGTAACGCACCGTACTCAAGTACGGTGCGGCGCATTTGACTCGCTCCACTCTTGTTCTTGCGTTTTTTGCACTCCTGGAGAATAAATCGGCGCACGGGCCGTTTAAACTCACTCGCCACCGTGTAGTAGTTAAAGATGGCCTGCAATATGAACAGTGGGTTATCAGCCCCATAGGGGCTGAATGAATCAATAAATTTATGATCCACGATGTCGACCCCTCGCGGATCGACTTTTGATACAACGACGAGATCGGATATGGCCTTGATTGGAAGTGGTATCCCCGGTACCGAGGCGACAAGGGCTGTTTCAACGCCGAGCACCTCGTAACGTGGAGGGCGCGCAAGGTAATATGAGAGTGCCTGCAAAAGCTCTTTCTCCATCAATGCGCGGCGAGCCTTTTGAGCGCGCCTGCTTTTTGATACACCAAAATTAATCTCAAAGTCTGCAACATTCTTCAGATGTTCAAGACCAAGCGCTATCGCTGCCTCCTTACCTAACCCGCTATAAAAATGCTGGAGTGCAACATGCGCAGCACGCCCTATGACTCCCGCCGGAGATGATGGCATATCGTGTACATGATCGACATATCGCTTATGCCACGCGAGCGGGTTTCGCAAAAATGACATCAAAGACGAGTAACTCCAATGCGCGATTGGATACGTTACTTTCCGCTTCGCCATACTAGAGATCGCACGTTGAAGTTCTATCGACAAGACCCAAGACCGACTGGCACAAAAGCTCAAAGGACTCAGGCTTTTTAAACACGTGATCCTCGCCCGCCATGGTGATCAAGGAGTTTGACTTACCGAGTGAGGTTAAATATGACGCGAGACCCTCTGACTGCCGATACGGGATAGTCATGTCATTATCCGCATGTATCAGAATAAACTTCTGCCCCGAGAGTCTTTCAACGCGATTGTAGATTGAAGCGTCGTTATAGAGCTTGTAATTGGCGTTGGCGTCGCCCACCGTACCGCCAAACTGCTTGTTAAATATTGATGTATCAAGCGCGGTGAGCATCGTGGTCCAATCGGCGACTCCACCAATCGACATGACCCCCCTATACGAGCCAGGCTTGTCGACGAGCATTTTCATCGCGAGATATCCACCATAACTATTACCCATAAGGTAAACCTTTGTGTAGCGATTACGCTTTGCAAAATCAGCTACGGCGGCAGCAGTTTCTGTTGCATCCTTCACACCCACCTGTTTGGTGATCGACTCTGCAAAAAGCCGCCCACGGCCAGCTGACCCCGGGTAGTCGATTTTCAAAACACCAATATTTAAGAGGCGTGCCTTTTCCATCACCCAGTCATAGCCGCCGTATGAAAAGTATGGGTGATATCCTACCGATGCCTGCCGATACGGACCGCCATGGAGCCAAACCAGGAGAGTATCAGAGTTTCTGCTCGACTCAAGAAAGAACGTTCCCGTGAGAGCACCCGCGAGTTTTACAGCCTTGCCCTTTATTGGGAGCGCGCCAGTTGTAGGGAGTGCGAACGTTCGTATCGACTTGGTGGTCGTATCATACAGGGCTGGTCGTACACCCAACTCATCTGCATATGTAAAGAGGAGATTCGTGCCCATCATCCAGAGATTGTCAGCGTACGATACATTGTCGGCAATTTTTGTAAGCGTTGAAGTTTTGAGTGAGTACTCATACAATGCCCAGGCATACGTGCCGTCGCGATTTGCAATAAAGAATATAGTATTTTCGTCCTTCCACACCACATCGGCGACCGAGTATTCGCGACTAAACATCTTGCTCGACGTGAGCTCTGAGGCTGTGAGCTTCTCGAGATTGACTTGGTACAGCGTCGGGTTGTTTTTGCTGTCGTCAATATAGATGAGCGACTTTGAATCAGGCGAAAATGAGTAGTAGCGAACGCCCTCAGTGAGAAGATCCCAGTACGATATGGTCAGTTTTTTTGTAAAAATTGAAAGGGAAGTCGTGTCCATAACGCCAAACGTGCGTGCGCCACGGGACTCGGTCGCCGGGATATAAAACGCGATGTAGCGTCCGTCCGGTGACCTACTCAAGCTCGACGCACCGCTCGGCAACAGCGCCCGGTAGGCCTGCATATACGCTGGCGTACCCGCTGACGATGTTATATGTGTTGTCGAAGGTGTTTCAACGCATGCAAGCGACCCCAGCTGACACATAAACCAAGTCTCAGTGGTGAGAGTATTTCGCTTTATTAAGACTTCAGAATCTGAACGCTCGACAACACGAGCATATTCTACGTCGCCGGCGTGTACCAACGTTGGGAGCGCAAGAAGGATAAAAAAAGCAACGAAAAGTGAGGCTGTATATTTCATATGAGTTTCTCCTGTACTATTGTAACGTGGGATTCATAACACCCGTGACGACACTTGCATTTTAATGATATTTATGCTATAATTAGAACATGGATTTTTTGCCTCACATAGCGCACTTTTTTGAAGTAGTGTGGCTCTTCCCTATCGTGGGGTTTTTATCTGGCGAGCGCCGACCGAGCGTGGACGAGCAAGTGGTGGGCAATGCGGAGTATAGACAAAAAGTTATTGGCCCGCAGTTACTGAAGCGGAACTCCGCGTCCCCTCTAAGGTAGAACGCGCGATCAACAAGGCGGTTACAGCCTTTATGGCGACCGAGTACGACGCCATCGCCGGTGAGGTCTACCGTAGGCTCGATAGTATCCCTCCCGATAGAAGTAGCAGCATTAATTTCGTAAAAGACGTTCGCGCATCGTTTGAGCGCGGCCTTCGACTGCACCTCAAACTACAATCACAGGTGACCAAATGGGTGGCCAAACACGACAAACACGGTAACCCGGTTATTCAAGATTTTAAGCCGGCATCAAGCTTTGAATACCCAGCGCTCATGGCCCATACGGGGAGGAATTCATCGTTCTTCTCGACAATACGCTCCGTCGCGGAGTAAGCAAAAAAACAGCTATCAAATACGCCGGTAATGCATACCGTTATGATCGAGATTTTTTTAACTCAACAGTCAAGTTCAAAGAGTATGCTGAGGACGAGGGATATAACAAAGAAAAAACGATACCTGACTCAATGGAGGAGCTTGCCCTTCTTCTTTCTGAGGAATCGGAAAAACGGCAAAGAGTAGCGATGGGTGTCGTTCAATATAGAATACGAGGTTCTCCAGAGGCGACTGACTACTTAACACCGCCCGATCCCGAACCAGCATACATAGACGACGAAGATGATGAAGATGCACCTGACGAGGACGAGACGCCCGAGCCAGTTACACCCGAGACTCCAGATGACGAGGTGGCTCCGAACGGCACTACTCCAGCAGAACCGACCGAGCCAACACCCGTAAAAGACATAGGAAAAACAAAAAGAACGACCGGCACGCGACGAAAACCGCAGGATAAAAGAAAACCGAGAGTAAAAGCAAAAACAACACCAGAGGCACAACCCGCGAAACCTGCAGATGAACCGACTACGTCGCCTGAAGTGGGAGATGTTGAGCCAGAACCGGTGGTCGTAAAGCCAGCGCCCAAACAAGCAAAAGAAAAAAAGAAAAAAGAAGAAGCAAAGGCAAAAACAAAACCTAAAGGAAAAACAAAAGAACCAGTGGTTGAGATACTTCGCCCACTCCCCAACCTCAAACAGCTTCCAAAGCCAAAAAAAGAACCCGTGACCATCGACGGTGAGGGTGAGGATATAACACACCGGACTAATGTCCCCTCAGTTGACCTCAAGCCGCGCGACGTTGCCATTCGCAGAAAAGCGAAGCCGCTTGAAGAAGTGACAGAAATGGCTCACGACAAAAAACGATCAAAAGCGTCACGAATCATTATCGATCACATAACGAGTGCATCAGAATCAAGTAATGACCACTCTTTGTCGTCATTTGAACGACGCTGCAGGGCGTATCAAGGTGCTGTTCGCGACATGATGAGTCAAATTGGTCTAAGCAGATCTGAGCTAGAGAGCATGGCACCTCCCGTGCGAAAAATAGCAGAGTACCATCGCAGCACCTACAATACTGGTGACGACACTAAGGATCACCAGAGCATTAAAAATCTGATACGTGGACTCAAGATTGCCAAAAAATATGGTGTCCATCTGAGTGACCTTGAAGACTACTGGCCCGCATACTCAAAGGCTGCTGAGGGGTTGCTCCTCAATGCATTTGGTGCACATAGCTCGTCCACGAGAATGGGAGCCAATGAGAGCGTTCAATTTGATGAATTCAAACGCCGTTGGAATCTAATGAAGCGCGAGGGATACATCATGGATGCCATCGCCGAGTACTCAAAAACACGAAGACGAGTTAAAAGCTTCTTGAAGTACACGAGAAATGACAAGCGGGGTGCCGAGTACCGCCGATTCTTTACCCAAAACGGAATTGTTTAGAAGTTTCAGCTAAGACAATTTAAATTCGCCGAGTCGTCCTGAGTCTCGTATTTTGCAGTACAACCCATAATTGTCTCGCGCGAGGGAACGCTGAGTCGCTCCTGGATAATATGCATGCGCATAGGCGACCGGGTCGTCACGAAATTGATGTGTAAATGCAGGAGGTTTATAAATCTCTGCTTCTCGTTTTGCAATGTCCTCAGCTGTAATTGTTCCGTTCTTTTGCCCCATTCTGACCGCCTGACGTAGTGATGGATCTTTTCTACGGAGTTCTATGAGTCGCGTTGTGGGGTATTTCTCTTGCCACACTGCAATTGGATTATTTAAATCTCGTCGCTGTTTAGGGAGTTGATCAAACGCATCTTTATCCTCGCTTCTTGCGGTATTCACTAAATGTTTGTCGATAAGTCCCAGCTTACCCCGAGAAACATCTGGATAGTATTTTTGTATAAACGGTATGGGTGGGCCATGTGCCCTTTTACTGTACCGAGGAATTGCTTCTGGCATAACGCACTAGTAGCTTCGAAGACGTCTCGACTTTTGGTGAGTGCGGATCTTATCGAGCGCTTTGGCTTCAATCTGACGAATGCGCTCACGGGTCACACCAAACTCGAGCCCTACTTCTTCGAGCGTGTGATAGATGCCATCATCGAGTCCGTGACGCATGGCGAGAATCTTTCGCTCCTTTGGCGACAAATCATCAAGAATTTCCTGCAGCTGCTCGACCAAAATGCGGTGTGCCGTTTCTTGATCAGGGCTCGGCAGCGACATGTCGGCAACAAAGTCGCCGCGTTGTGACGCATCCTCGTCATCTCCTGACGTGATTGGTGCTTCTAAAGAGAGCGTTTCTTGGTTTATTGATTCAATCTGGTAGACCTTTTCAACCTCAACACCCATTTCTGCCGCTACTTCCTCTGGCATTGGATCACGACCGAGGTCCTGTTCCAGACGACGCAAAACCTGTTTGTACTTAGCAATGGTCTCGACCATGTGCACGGGGATGCGGATGGTGCGCGACTGGTCTGCGAGAGCGCGCGTTATGGCCTGACGGATCCACCACGTCGCGTAGGTAGAAAATTTATATCCTTTGGTATGGTCAAACTTATCGACGGCGCGGAAGAGGCCGATATTGCCCTCCTGGATTAAATCGAGGAGTGTCAAATCTGATGAGCGGTTGGCATATTTCTTTGCAATAGAAACGACGAGTCGGAGGTTAGCGCGAGCAAGGAGATTTTTCGCCTCCGGGTCACCCTTTTGAATACGCTTTGCGAGATCCCGCTCTTCTTGTGCCGTTAAGAGTGCATACTGTCCAATTTCACGCAGATACATCTGAATCGAGTCGTGCGCAGAACCCTCGCCGCGATACGACCCACGCATCACCACTTCGTCCGGGACTTCTTCGAGCATGCCGCCGGACTCCAAGACATCAACGCCAGCGACTGACAGTCGTTCATATAAATCTTCAAGGAAGAGGACATTATCCTCGATTGTTGGAAACTGTTTTAAAATCTCGTTGTAGGTGACATAGCCGCGCTCTTTGCCGCGGAGTATCATCTGGGCAGCCTTGTGCTCTAGCGCCACCTCCTTTTTTGAAAGTTTCTTTGCTATTTTTTTTGCTACCTTCTTTACGGACTTTTTCTTAAGCGCCTTTTTTGCTGGCTTTTTGAACTTCTTATGAAGCTTCTTTTTCAGCACTCTGCCATGCTTCGCCTTCGTCCGGGTTTTTTTTGCTTTCTTTTTGTTCTTTTGTGGCATAGGCGTATCAGATTACTATACTATTTTTTTAATCGAGCCGCAAGGCGCGCGACATCTGCGAGCGCCTTCATTTTTTCGTCATCGTCACCTGATGCTTCTGCGGAGCGAAGCTGTGTTAACGCTGCTTGATACTGTCGTTCAGCATAGAGCCGATCAGCACGCTCCGCGACATCAGTAAGCGCTTGGTCGATGTCAGTCTTATGTTCTTCCATAAAAATCTCTGCTTCAAACTGAGCTTGCCGGGCTTCTGCCTCAGAAAGTTCAGTATCAACGCGGATAGACTCAGCGCGCGGGTCATGCATGTGTGTAAGCACTGCCTTGAGTCCTGCGACCAACCGTTGATCACTCGTTGAAACTGCCTCTGGAGCGACAACAGTATCTGCGATAATCGTTTGCTTTGGAATTTTCGCCAGTTCGACATATAACACTGACTCATCAACACTGATGGTGCGCGCAATGAGCGAGACAAAGTAGCTGACTTCAAGAGCATTCGGTATTCGTGCGATGAGCGGGAGTACCTCTCTGCCAACTGCAACGCGAAAGCTGCGCTCATCTTGTACGTCTCGGCGCACACGTGCGAGCGTTGCTTCTACAATGTGCTGTGCGCTCTTTACCGCGTCTTTGAACTTTTGTGGCGACGCCAAGAGTGCGTCAGCAGGGTCCTTACCTCCAAACGTCACTACCTTAACGATGCACCCCATGGGGAGCGCAAGTTCTGCTGCACGCCGCGCGGCGAGTATGCCCGCGTCATCATTGTCATACGCGATGAGGAGGTTATCAGTATATCGCTTGATAATCTTCGCGTGTTCGTCAGTAAATGCGGTGCCACTCGTTGCGACCGCATTACCATACCCCGCTTGGTGCACCATTAAGAGATCCATTTGACCTTCGACGAGCATCGCCGATTTGAGCGTCCGAAAATGTTTTTTTGCTTCGTGGAGTCCAAACAGCACCCGCGATTTGTTGAACAGTACACCATCCGGTGAATTCAAATATTTTGCCTGCGGATGTTTAGGATCGTCCTCAAAGATGCGCCCAGAAAAACCCACGACGCGCCCTGCGATGTCACGAAGGGGAAACATAATACGTCCACGAAAACGATCATACGTACGGAGCTCTGCCCCAGCATCATCACTGTCTTTTCGTTTTATGAGTCCTGCTTTTTCAAGAATCGGCTCGGTGTGTCCCGCATGCATGAGTTCACCCTTAAGCGTTGACCACTCTCGTGGTGCATACCCTACCCCCCATTCATGCATTGTTTTCTCGGTGAGTCCTCGTGAGAGCAGATACTCTTGTGCGTCTTTTTTGTATGCGAGCTGCGTGACGAAAAAATCCTGTGCTGCCTGGAGTGCCGCATAGAGTGCATCCGTCTCTTTGGTATCGCGACGGGTCCCAAACTCCACCGTGACACCCGCTTTTTCTGCAAGCAAGATGAGCGCGCCCTTAAAATCAACACCCTCCATCTCGCTTACAAAGGTAAACATATCTCCGCCCTTACCGGTTGAAAAACAGTGATAGAGTCCGCGCTCAGGAGAGACAAAGAACGAGGGAGTTTTTTCTTTGGTGAAGGGTGACAGTCCCTTGTAGTAGCGTCCAGCACGCACGAGTTTGACGTACGGTTCGACGACATCAAGAATCGTCAATCGATTCTTTATTGCAGTAACGGTGTCCGACATCTATGCAATATCTGCAATTCGCTCGCGGTAGTCAGTCAGGTCGTCCATGCGTTCCAATTCCTGACGCTTTACTTCTTGGTGATCCTTGATGCGCTGATGCTTCTTGCTACCAGGAAATCCCGTACCCGCAGGGATGAGGCGACCAATGATAACGTTTTCTTTGAGGCCGGCGAGTGGATCGACTGCACCACGAATGGCAGCGCTAATCAGTGTTCGGGTCGTGTGCTGGAAGGACGCAGCTGAGAGAAAACTCTTTCTGTTCAGCGAAACCTCAGTGATGCCGAGAACCATCGGCTCTGTGGTTGCACCATCTTTACCTGCATCTTTTAGCTCATGATTAATCTTGTAGAGCGTTCCTGCTTCCACAACGTCATTTTTGTTGAGCCCTGAGTCGCCAGGATTATTAATGCGAAGCCGCGAGAACATCTGTCGGATGATAACTTCCATGTGCTTATGCGACACTGACGCACCTTGAAGGTCATAAATCTTCGAGACTTCATCAATCATATACTCCTGGAGTCGCGCAGAACCAGCAAGTTCAAACAGCTCATCAAGGTTTGCAGAACCATCGGTGATTGCCTGCCCGCGAGCAATATGAGAGCCAACCTTAACGATAGCAACGCGGCGCGGTGGGACTTCGTATGCGACTTTATCTTTTTTCTTTGAATCAGTTGTTGGAAGGATCAGAATGGTCTTTTTTCCAGTGTCGTCGAGAATTTCTACAACATCGCCATCAACCTGAGACAGTACTGCAGTACCTTTTGGCGGACGCTTGTCAAACAGCTCCTCAACGCGCGGGAGACCGTTCGTAATGTCGCCGCCCACTGTCGCTGCGCCTCCGGTGTGGAAGGTACGCATCGTAAGCTGCGTGCCCGGCTCACCGATCGCCTGTGCTGCAATGGTACCAACTGCTTCGCCCACATCAATGAGTGAGCGCGTCGTCATATCTGCGCCATAGCACTTCTGGCAGATGCCATACTCGCTCTCACAGCTCATCGGTGAGCGTACAACGATAGACGTTAGATGAGAGCGAGAAATGACAAGTCCATCGTCGGACGACAGAAGCATGCCCTTCTTAAGGGTCATGCCTTCAAGCTCGATGGTCTCGCCCAACACGCGGCCGACGGCGAGTTTACCGAGGTCTGCTTCCATGCCGGTCGAACGCATTTTCTGAATCGTAATAGTCTTTCTCGTGCCACAATCTTCCCGGGCGACCACAACGTCCTGCGCCACATCAAACAAGCGGCGCGTCAGGTATCCTGCAGCAGCGGTTTTCAGCGCGGTGTCTGACAATCCTTTACGTGCGCCGTGCGTGGTCGTAAAGTATTCAATCGGAGACAAGCCGCTCTTCATGCTGGAGATAACGGGGTGCTCAATAACCTCGCCTTTCGCGTTGTTCAAGAGTCCACGCATACCGGCCATTTCAGTCAGGTTACCAATAGAGCCTCGGGCGCCGGAAACGATCATGGTATAGATTGAAGAATTTTTATCGAGAGATGGCAGCACATGCTTTTCAACCTCGGTCTTGGCACGGAGCCAGACTTCGATAACGAGACGACGCTTTTCGTCTGCGGTCAAAAGTCCATTTTCGTACTCTGCAATAATATTGAGTACCTCTTTCTGCGCAGCATCAATGATGGCGTCCTTTTCTTTTGGTACAACAATATCATTGGCGCTAAAGGTGATGCCCGACTTCGTCGCAAAGCGAAATCCAGTCGCTTTGATCTTATCGAGGATAGGAGGGAGCGCCTCAAGACCATACGTACGGATTAGATCTTCAACAATCTTTGAAAGAGTCGATTTTTTTACCTCGTCGTTGATGTAGGGATAATCCTTAGGAAAGAGTGCGTTGAACAAGAGACGTCCAACGGTTGTCTCAAATCGCTTGCCGCCTGAAACCGTGCCGTACTTAGCAGTGTTGTCAGATGGATTAACTTGGATCGACGCGTGAATGTCGAGATCCCCAAAGTCATAGGCGAGAATGGCGGCGTTCGGACTGGAGAAGTACTTTCCTTCTCCACGAACTCCCTTCATCGAACGCGTCATCCAGAAAATACCGAGCGTAATGTCTTTATCGGTAGATACCACCGGAGAGCCGCTCCCCGGCTTCAAGATGTTCTTGTTTGCCGACATGATGGATGCCGCTTCAAGCTGTGCTTCGTCAGAAAGCGGAACGTGGACTGCCATCTGGTCTCCGTCGAAGTCAGCGTTAAACGCCTGACAAACGAGTGGGTGGAGTTGGATCGCATTACCTTCAATGAGTGTTGGACGAAAGGCCTGGATACCTTGGCGGTGCAGGGTCGGCGCGCGGTTAAGGAGCACATGCTTTCCTTTAATGACCTCTTCGAGAATGGCCCACACTTCTGGGATACCCTCTTCTATAAGGCGGCCCGCGCCACGAATATTGTGTGCGAGTTCGCGTTTCAAAAGTTGTGAGATAACAAACGGACGGAAGAGTTCAAGGGCCATGTGCTTTGGAAGGCCGCACTCGTCGAGCGAAAGGTCGGGGCCGACGACAATGACCGAGCGACCTGAGTAGTCCACGCGCTTTCCAAGGAGGTTAAAGCGGAAGTATCCCTGCTTTGCTTTAAGGTAGTCAGCGAGAGATTTGAGCGGACGCTTCTGCGCCGCGCTCGTAATGTTGGTTTGGCCACGACGGATTGAATTGTCGAGGAGTGCATCAACTGCTTCTTGCAAGATACGCTTTTCGTTTCTCAAAATAACTTCTGGTGCATGGATATCGCGGAGTTTTGCAAGACGGTTGTTACGATTGATGACACGCCGATAGAGATCGTTCACGTCGGACGTTGCGTGGCGTCCTGATTCAAGTGCAACCATAGGGCGGAGCGCCGGTGGTGTAACGGGGATGCGCGTCAAGAACATCCACTCGGGGCGGACATTTGCACGGACCATACTCTTCACGAGACTCAAACGCTTCATCACTTTCTCTCTTTCACCAGGGACCGTTCCCTTATCCAAGGACGCCTCCAAGTCCTCAGCGAGTTTCTTGAGATCGAGTGATTTAAAGATCTGATAGATCGCCTCAGCACCTATTCCGGCTTCAAAAAACGTCCCGTACTTTACTGAAAAGCGATGGTACTCCATCTCATCGAGCACGAGCCCTGGACGGATACGTTCAATATCAGTCTTTGCTGCATTCATTAAATTCTTCAACTCTTCACTTGCTTTGTCGTTCGTGAGGAGCTTGCTCTTTGTCTTGTACTCGGTTTCAAGTTCACCGACGAGACGCGTTCGCTCATCTTCGTTAACGCTGGTCACGATGTAGCCCGCAAAGTACACCACCTTTTCAGCATCAGTTGCTGAAACGCCAAGCACGGTCGCGATGCGGCTCGGGACCGAGCGCAAGAACCAGATGTGTGCAACAGGACTTGAAAGCTCAATGTGACCCATGCGTTCACGGCGAACGATCGCGCGCGTGACCTCGACAGAACATTTTTCACACACAATGCCGCGGAAACGTGGGCCTTTGTACTTACCGCAGTAGCACTCATAATCTTTTTCGGTACCAAACACTGCCTCATCAAACAGGCCGTTCTTTTCAGCGCGCTGCGTGCGATAGTTTATCGTCTCAGGTTTTCGCACCTCGCCCCATGACCACTCAAGAATTTTTTCTGGACTAGCGATTTTAAGCGCCATCCAGTCGAACTCAGAGACATCAACAACCTTTCCGCGTTTTTGGTCCATAGAGTTGTTTATTGTTTAGTAGTCGCTTCGGCAGGGCCCTTTCCTAATATGACGTCGAGACAAAGACCACGGAGGTGATTGACCAGCACAGAAAATGCTGCCGGGGTATGCATCTCACCGATGGGTCGTCCCTTCACGATTGCATCAAATGCGGCGCTTCTACCTTGGATGTCGTCAGACTTAATCGTGAGCATTTCTCTGAGCGTGTGCGCTGCGCCGTAGCCCAAAAGTGCCCACACTTCCATCTCTCCAAATCGCTGACCACCGTTTTGTGCTTTTCCGCCGAGTGGCTGTTGTGTAATCAAGGAGTACGGACCAATCGAACGCATGTGAATCTTGTCTTCTACCATGTGGTGGAGTTTCAAAATGTACATGTAGCCAATCGCCACTTCCTCTGCACACTTCTCTCCGGTGCGTCCGTCGTAGAGCGGCATCGTGCCCGACTCTTTAAATCCTGCGAGTTTCAGCTCGTCTCGGATTTCACTTTCGGTAGCCCCAGCAAACGGTGGGACGATAGCCTGGTACCCAAGCGTGTGTGCAGCGAGTCCGAGGTGCATTTCAAGAATCTGGCCTAGGTTCATACGACTCGGCACACCAAGTGGCGTGAGGATGATATCTACCGGCTCACCGTCTTCGGTATATGGCATGTCTTCAACAGGCAACACGCGCGAAATAACACCTTTGTTTCCATGGCGTCCTGCGAGCTTGTCTCCCACCGCAACGTTTCGAAGTTGAGCGACGGTGATATAAATCTTTTTTATCGTGCCTGATTCAAGGGTGTCGCCGCGCTCGCGTGAGAATACTTTTACGCCGATGACACGCCCGCGCTTACCGCCCTCCATGCGGAGCGACGTGTCCTTAACATCCTTTGCTTTGTCGCCAAAGATAGATCTGAGGAGGCGTTCCTCTGGAGAGAGCTGGGTCTCGCCCTTTGGGGTGACCTTACCTACCAAAATATCACCGGGGCGCACTTCTGCACCGACACGGATAATACCCTCCTCGTCAAGGTTTCTGAGTTTTGATTCTGAAACGTTTGGAATGTCGGGCGTCGTTACTTCGGGACCAAGCTTTGTGTCGCGCACTGAGACGTCGAACTCTTCGATATGTATAGTGGTGAACTTGCTTTGCTGTACCAATCGCTCAGAAATAACGATGGCGTCTTCGTAGTTAGCGCCGGACCAGCTCATGAATGCGACACGGACGTTTTGTCCGAGTGCAAGCTGACCGTCTTTCGTTGACGATGTGTCGCCAAGGAGATCTCCCTTCTTTACCTTCTGTCCGATATCAACTGCCGGTTTGTGGTAGAACGCTGAGAACTCGTTCGTCATTGAAAACGGCTGGAGACGATACTCGTGTTTCTTATTATCGTTATCAGTGACCACAATTTTTCGTGAATCAACGTGGGTGACGGTTCCAGGGGTCGTTGAATAAACCAACCTGCCAGTATCGCGCGCAGCGAGAGCCTCCACGCCGGTTGCAACGATTGGCGCTTCAGCGACGAGGCATGGCGTCGCCTGCTTCTGCATGTTCGAACCCATCAGAGCACGGTGCGCTGCGTCGTTTTCAATAAACGGCACCATGCTCGTTGCAATCGAGAACATCTGGTTTGATGCAACGTCGATAAACTCTACTTCATTTTTTTCTACCAGTGTTGGTTCCCCCTTCAAACGCACTTCAATGAGGTCTGACTGCAACGTACCGTCTTCTTTCATCGGGACTGATGCGTGCGCAATCGCATGATCCTCTTCTTCAAATGCATTCAAAAAGACAATCTCGTCAGTGACCTTGCCTTTTGTCACTCGAGCATAGGGTGACTCGATGATGCCAAAGTCATTGATACGCGCGTATGATGCCAGACGAAGAATCAGACCGATGTTTGGTCCTTCAGGTGTTTGAATCGGACAAAGCCTACCGTAGTGTGATGTATGCACGTCGCGCACTTCAAAGCCTGCGCGCTCACGCGTGAGCCCGCCAGGACCAAGCGCAGACAACGTGCGCAATGTCTCGAGCTCGTCGAGAATGTTTTGCTGCTGCGTGAGCTGCGAGAGTTGGTTTGCTGTAAAGAATTCTTTAACGGCGGCCGCAAAGGGACGCGGGTTGATGAGCTGCGTGGGGAGCGTCGTTTCAACATCAATCGTCGACATCTTGTCTTGGATGTTGCGCTTCATGCGCGAGAGTCCTATGCGGACACGTGCTTCAAGAAGCTCGCCAATTTGACGAACGCGACGAAAACCGAGGTGGTCGATATCGTCGGGGAGCGCGTCAGGATTGTGGTTGAGCGCGATGATGTGCGAGACAATCTGGACCATGTCGTCGAGATTCAGCGTGTGACGCGCTAACGTCGCTTTATCCATGGGGAGCTCAAACCGTTGGTTAAATCGATGACGTCCAGGGTACGACAAATCGTACCGCTCAGCAGAAAAAATGCTCTGTACATACTCGCGAGCCGTCTCTGGGGTCGCCAGATCGCCATCGCGGAGGCGTCTATATATCTCTACAAAGCCCTGCTCGGGGGTCTTAGCGGTATCCTTAGCTAGTGATGCTTCGAGTGATGCCTTTCCACCAGGCACGCGATCAAAGAGTGACACAATATCGGAGTCAAACTTAGCTCCAAGGATGCGAAGGAGGGTTGAAATGGGGAATTTGCGCTTTCTATCTATTTTGACAAAGATCGCGCCGTCTGCCTCGCTCTCTATTTCAATCCACGCGCCGCGCGCAGGAATAATCTTTGCACCAAAATACATCTTTCCCTTAATATCTGAGGAAGTGAAGAAAACGCCAAACGAACGGGCAAGCTGTGGGATCACCACGCGCTCGACACCATTAATAATGAAGGTGCCGTGATTCGTCATGAGCGGGATATCTGAAAGAAATATGGACTGCTCCTTTTTGGTGCCCAGATTTTTATTCGTCAGTCGAATGTTTGCTTTGAGTGGCGCGTCAAACGTCTGCTTATTCTCTTTGGCGCCGTACTCGTCTATTTTTGGCTCGCCGATTTCAAACGATACAAACTCCATCTCGAATTTTTTCTTCGAGTAGTCGATAATAGGAGAAAATTCTTTGAAAAGATTCTTAATGCCATCCGTCAGAAAAGAGTTAAAGCTCGCCACCTGCGGCTGGATCAGATCCGGCATCGGAATGCGGGGAGCTCGGTAGCGCATGAAGCGCTTCTGTGGCATTTTTGTACCCATACGACGAATTGCGACACAGACTCTTACCCCTTACGGGGAGTCCGTATCGTAAATATGTATTTAATTGTATTAAAACCCACCTCCCGCTACGCAATCACTAGTGGTACTTAGAGTATAGCCCCTAGGGTTTCAGGCGTCAACCCCCTCCCTACCCTCTGTGGATAGCATACTATTATCGGCGCCTGTCTCTCATTGAGCTTTCAAGCTGGCTGATTTGAGTGCCGTTTCGTTCATAAAACTCACGCCTGTTTCTTGCTTCAAGCTCTGCCTGCGCGTAGGTTACTCTTCCTCGATCAAGCTTTTGTGGTACACCTGTCGTTCTCCTCACTACTGATGGAGCTGGCTGTCGAACCATCAAAGGATGCGGGGTCGTCGGTAATTGAGGACGTTGAATGGGCACTGATTCTATTTTTGCTGGCGCGGGCGCAATAGGCTTTTTTCTTTCTGCAACGCCACTAGCATGTTGCGGGAGCGCCATTCGCACTCGTGGTTGAATTTCTGGTTTTGGCAGTTTTGGGGGTTTGAGGAGTTTACCATTCGCGCCATTACCATTTCGAGTGGCACTTTTTTTTATTTTCTTTAAATCACCCGAAAAAAGAAGATCCCAATAGAGGTCGGGATCGTTCTGCATAATATCTGAATGCGATCCATAAGGAAAAAGACGATTTGCTTTTTCGAGGGGTGACTCTTTGGTCTCCTTCATCTACACCTTTTATACCACCAATTGTAGCTACAGGTAACTACGTCTAATTTTGCCAAATTGGGTCAGTTGGGTGTCGCTCCTATTATAGAATTCGAATTTATTTCGTCTTGCTACAGAACGCAGCTCCTGCGGCACCTTTGAATAATTCTTACTTTCAATAACGCTGGCACTGCTGAGTGTGAGTGGTCGCTCACGAACGGGGACCTCGACAGTGGGCGCCTGGGCCCGTCTCTTTATGTTCGTTCCTCGCGGACGCGGCTCGGTGCTTCGTTTGGTGTTTGGCGCTGATACCTTCTCCATCATAAGAGAAAAGTATACGCCATACAATCTAAAAAACAACCACTATGTATCTTTTTTCAAACGTTTGTCGAGACCGTGCTTTAAAAGCAATCGAGCCATTCTTCCGTTTTTTCGTGAGATTGTGTGAAAACTAAGACCAGGATATTTACTTTGGCTTCGCTCCCAGACTTCATCCTTGGTTAGCTCTGGTTTCACTGGGAATATCTTAAGAATAATTGGCGCTGTTTTAGCCTTTTTATGAAGTGACCGCCTGTCCTTATTATCAAATTGACTTCGTGTTGCGTTTTGACCATATTTTCTCTTCATTTCTGCAACAAATTCTTCGATGGAGCGGTAGGGCGACTTCACTGCAAACAAAAGTCCTTTATCCCTCATAAGATCATACAGATGCGGGTATTTCTTAAGTAAATCGGTGCGACTTTCTGGTGTAAGTTCAGCTGAGAGTGAAATCAATTCTTTATCCGTTTTCCCTTTCAAGGACTTATACCTCTTCTTTTCTGCAACATTCATAATTGCTTCTTCCACTCGTCTATCAGTTTATGGTTACCGGAGAGGAGGACCTTAGGGACGCGATGCTTTTTACTCTTCCATACAAAGACCTCCGGACGAGTGTACACTTCAGCGCTTGCGGTCCGCTCCTCTTCTAGAGAATCAAAGCGGCCAAGAACTCCTGGTATCTGACGGCTTATGGCATCAATAACGAGCATCGCGGGCAGTTCGCCACCGGTGAGCGTATAGGGGCCAACGGTTATCTTTTTTGCTTTGAGTATCTTTTGTACACGCGCATCAATGCCTTCGTAGTGGCCACAGATAAGCACTATGTCCTTTACTTTTTTAGCTGCAGCACGCGCCATCGTGTTTGTAAACTGCATGCCCGACGTATCAAAAAAATAAATCTCTCCTTTTTTCCTACCCAGCGCTTTTTGTGCCGCTTTTAAAATACTCTCGGGCTCCAAAACCATGCCGGGCCCGCCGCCGTAGGGTCGTCGATCTACACGTGCCCACTTGTCCAGTGTAAAATCGCGCGGGTTGTAGTACTTTATTTTTATCTTCTTCGCCTCCTGTGCCCTGCCCAAAATGGATGCATCGAGATACGGTTTACACGCGTCAGGAAATAGCGTAATGATGTGAAAAGTAATCATAGCCAAGACTTTGGATAGAATTTTCGAAGTCCCATAAAGCTACTATCATAGTAACCGACCAGGCCACCAGCTACGGTTAACCCTAAAAACCAAAGCGTGGCGAGCGACAGGCCGATTGGCGGATACATGAACCATGCCAGAAAAAGAGGAGCGAGGAGGCCGAGCACAATTCTGCAAGCGATGCCAAGAGCACCTCCTGAGACAAACCCAGCCCTAAAGCCCCGACCAATGGCAACACCTGTGAAAAACGAGACGAGTGACGGCGAGATCATGGCCGAACCCGCCTTTGCAAGCAACCACGAAAATGTCCCGGCCATGATGGACCCGAGACACTCAGAAACGGTGAGTTCTATTTCCTTATTTTGTTCTGGACTACGACGCGGTCTATCGGGGCCGTGCTGATTACCCTGCCACTTGCCCGGTTTCTTAAGCCAAACGCGCCCGACATCCTCGGGACGGTGTCCGCCCGGTAACCCCGGATCTCCTTGTGCCATTGCAACTAACTGGCGCTCTCGACTTGGTACACCACTCAAACGTTCGTGGCGAACTCCAAACTTTCTCTGTTCATGCTTCGCGTCACTCAT
>JBBTWN010000024.1:0-15442 GCA_038062735.1 Patescibacteria group bacterium | reverse complement strand
ACGACGTCAGCTGGCAGTTTTTCTTTATGATCGAGGAGAGATTTTTCTGCTGTGTAGAGCAGTGTGTCGGCGTGATTACGCACCTCTGCCTGCTCTTTTGCTCTCTTGTCAGCGTCAGCATGCGCCTCAGCATCTGCAGTCATTTTTTTGATATCCTCTTCTGACAATCCTGAGCGTGCCTCGATGCGGATAGACTGTGCCTTACCCGTCGTTTTATCTTTTGCTGAGACATTCAAAATACCGTTAGTGTCGACGTCAAAGGTCACTTCAACCTGTGGCATGCCACGCGGTGCTGGAGGGATACCATCAAGATGAAAGCGACCAAGCGACTTGTTATCGTTCGCCATCGCGCGCTCGCCCTGTACGATATGGATCTCAACACTTGTCTGTGAGTCAGCTGCGGTTGAAAAAACCTGCGATTTTGATGTCGGGATGGTGGTATTTTTATCAATCAATTTTGTCGCGACGCCACCCATTGTCTCGATACCCAGTGACAACGGAATCACATCGAGTAACAAGACATCTTTAACATCACCCTGAAGAATGCCGCCCTGAATAGCGGCGCCCGCTGCCACTACCTCGTCCGGGTTCACTCCCATGTGTGGCTGTCTACCGAAGTATGCCTCAACTGCTTTTTGAATAGCGGGCATGCGCGTCTGACCGCCAACAAGAATGACCTCGTTGATGTCCGGCACTTTAAATGGCGAGTTATCCATCGCACGCTTAGTGATTTGCATCGCTCGGTCAATGTACTCCTTTGCTAACTCTTCGAGCTTTGCGCGCGTCATTTTGACGAGGAGATGCCGTGGACCAGAAGCATCAGAGGTGATGAACGGGATATTTACTTCTGTCTCTACTGCGGTTGAAAGCTCGATTTTTGCTTTTTCTGCTGCCTCGTCCAGTCGCTGTCGTGCAAGCGGGTCTTGAGTAACATCAATACCGCTTTCCTTTTTAAACTCCTCAGCGAGCCACTGCATTATTCTTTGATCCAAATCTTTACCACCAAGGTGCGCGTCGCCGTCAACCGACTTAACCTCGATTACATCGGCCCCCACTTCAAGAACAGAAACATCAAAGGTGCCGCCACCAAAGTCGAAGACTGCGATTTTCTCATCCTTCTTTTTATCAAATCCATATGCGAGCGCAGCTGCGGTAGGCTCTGGGATGATGCGCATAACCTCGAGTCCAGCGATTTTACCCGCGTCTTTGGTCGCCTGGCGCTGCGAGTCATTAAAGTATGCGGGGACGGTGATGACCGCCTGAGTCACAGGCTCGCCAAGCTTCTTTTCTGCATCGGCCTTCAACTTGCCAAGGATCATCGCTGATATCTCCTCAGGACGATACGGCTTATCACCCATAATTACTTCGATGCCCCCCGCCGTAGTCTTTTTGATTTCAAACGGAACAGACGCACGATCTTTTTCAACGCCAGGCTCATCGAACGTGTGACCAATGAAGCGTTTAATCTGGTAGATGGTATTTTTTGGATTGGTGACCGCTTGGCGGCGTGCAACAAGGCCCACAAGTCGCTCACCCGTTTTTGAGAGCGCGACAACAGACGGCGTGGTGCGATTACCCTCGCTGTTTTCTATGATACGTGGCTGACCGCCTTCTATAACTGCTATCGCAGAGTTGGTGGTGCCGAGATCGATGCCGATGATTTTACCCATACGATTTACTTTTAGTTTAGATGATAAATGCTCACGCGCGCCGGACGAATCACCATATCATCAATCGAAAAACCTATCTGGAGCGTCGTGTCTACTGTATTATCCTCCTCTTTTGAATCTGTTGCAACTGTTTGCATGGGCTCATGCGTGTGCGGGTCAAACGTGTCTCCCTTTTTGGGTTCAATCTTTTTAACGCCGTGCGCAAGGAGTGCATCATCGAGTTGTTTCAAGGTCGCCCTGATCCCCACTTCAGACGGAGTACCCGCTGCATGCGCCATGGCCAACTGGAGTGAGTCGTATGCTTGAAGAATATCTAGAACAAGCGCCGCTATCGTTATGCGTTTTACCTCGCCCCCACTCTCTCGCATACGACGCTCGAGGTTAATGTAATCGGCTTTGGCACGCTGCCAGCCTGCAAGATGCTCAGTAGCATGTTTACGCGCTTCGTCTCGCTCGGTGCGCAGCTTTTTAAGCTTCGCCTCAGGCGTCGTTTCGCCGTCACCAAGATCTGCCTCTGTGTCAACTACTATATCGTCATCACTCATGTGAGTACAGTATAGAAGAAAACAGACAAACAGTAAAACGCCTTAACCGATCATTTTTCTAGTCGTGTCCTATCTAACGAAAGGCCCTCGGGCTTTTCGAAGTGTCAAACCCATGGTGATGTTCTCCAATCGTTGGTACGTTGTAAGCGCAAATGGGTTAATGGGAAACTCACCGTGCTTTTCGCTGTATCTATCCATATACCGGACCGTCTCCCATGATTCGCGATTTTTCTCGACTAACTCTTCGCGGCGCTGTGGGGTCAGTTCTCGAGATATCATAAGCAAAGTTTTTTGTTTATCGTTTGCTCCACTGTGGGCTCTTTCGAGCTTTCTTGAGCCCAGGCTTTCGGCGCTCCTTGGCGCGTGGATCACGCTTCAAGTACCCGGCTTTCTTTTGATCCGTTCTTCGCGAGATATCCTCCTCGATGAGCGCACGTGCAAGCCCCTGACGTACCGCTTCGACTTGTCCATTTACCCCGCCGCCGGTGACAACTACTGTAACAGTACCCAAAACTCCGGCCAGCGTAAGCGGTGCCATAACTGACGCCTGATGCTCCTTGATAGGAAAATATGCCTCGAGCGACTTGCCATTGATTGTCAGTGATAATTTGCTTCCCGGTGTATAGCGAACACGCGCTGATGCGGTCTTTCGTCGTCCTACCGTTTCAATATATTTTGCAGTTGCCATATTACTCGGTGATTTTTAAACGCTTCAACATGTCAGGGCGCAGCTTGTTGTCAGGGATCATCCCCTTAATAGCACGCTTCAAGCCCTCCGCGTAACCACGACGCTCTGAAAGCGCAGCGAGATCCTCTTGCAAAAATCCACCTTGGTATCCAGAATAGCCAGTGTACTTAGTATCCTTTTTTTTCTTGTTGGTGAGTGAGAGCTTTGACGCGTTTGTGATGACGACGGTGACGCTAGGCTTTTTGTGACGCTCAAACGTCGGAAGGTTCTTCGCCATAAGGTAGGTCGCGGCCAAGGACGCGACGCGGCCAAGTGCCTTTCCTTTTGCATCAATAGTGTACGTAATGATGTCCATAGAGTTATACGAGTTCAATGAGCGCTGATTTTCGCGCATCCGAGGACTTTATAAAGACTTTCGTCACTCGTGTGTACCCACCCTTTCTGTCTTTGTAGCGCAGTGCCAAAACATCCATGATTTTCTTTGCGACACGCTCGCGATTGCCGAGTCTCGAGAGAATAAGGCGGCGAGCAGCCAAGGTGCCGCTCTTCGCTTTGGTAATCAAGGGTTCAATGATTTTCTTCAACTCCTTCGCTTTTGCCTCAGTCGTGACGATAGATTCTTTCAGCACCAACGCCTCAACCAAGGAGCGAAGAAGCGCAACCCTTTGATCCGCTTGTCTGCCAAATTTTCTTACTGTTTTGTGATGGTGCATGGTTGTGTTACTCGTCCTTCTTCAACGACATGCCAAAGCGCTTCAGTGCATCTTTGATTTCTTCGACACCCTTGTCGCCGATCCCTTCGATTTGTCGAATGTCCGCCTCGGTCTTTCGTGCCAGGCCGCCGACCGTGCGGATAGAACCGGTTGCGAGCGAATTTGCCGTGCGTGTTGAGAGTTCAAGATCTTCAATGCGCGTCTTCAACGTATCTTCTTGCGCTTGCGTCATCTTAGCTTCTTCTTCGCCTGCAGATTGCATTTCTTCCTCTTTAAACCCGACGATTGCTTTGAGCTGCTGGATCATAATAGTGACCGATCGCTCAAGCGCCTCACGCGGCGTGAGTGTCCCATCAGTCTCGATCGTCATACGCAAACGGTTAAAGTTTGTCTTATCACCAACGCGCATATCTTCCACCTCATAGTTAGAACGACGAATCGGGGTGAAAATAGCGTCGAGTGCGATCGCGCCAACCTCGAGACGGTCTTTCTGTAGCATTTCTTTTGGCACATAGCCAAGACCAGACTCCACCGTGAGCTCCATTTCAAGGTGCGCGGATTTATCGGTCAACTCTGCGATGTGCTGGTCAGGGTTAAGAATTTCAACCTGTCCGGGGACAATGATATCACCGGCGGTGACTGTCTTTGCTCCTTTTACGTTTAACGAGAGAGAGTGCGGTGCATTGTCAGCGATGCGAATGCGAACCTTTTTGAGGTTCAAGATGATGCCGATAACATCCTCTTTAACACCGCTCATGGTTGAAAACTCATGTGCGACACCATCGATTTTAACTGAGGTGATAGCGGCCCCCGGGATTGAAGACAAAATAATGCGACGCAGTGAGTTTCCTATCGTATGGCCGTAGCCAGGGTAGAAACCGTCGATCTCGTACACGCCAACATTTTTCTCTTCTGAGACAATGCGGGGCTTAGAGGGAAGTAAAATTGAGTAGTCCATAACACAATCATGATTAACTCATTAATAATTACTTAGCGTGTGTAATATTCAAACACAGCACCAAAGTCAACAATAGAATCTTGCGCTCCAAACTGCGGAGCAGATACCAGCGTGCCCTCCTTAGAAGATGTCAGAGTGAGCCATGGGACAAGCGTCGCCTCTTTCTGTCGGTCTTCAAGTCCAGCAAAAAGCGCACTGCCCTCTGAACCCGTACGAATCGCAACCACATCGGCAACGTGAACGCGGTGCGATGGAACATCGAGTCGCTTACCATTCACGGTCAAGTGACCGTGTGTTGCAAGCTGTCGAGAAGCACGGCGCGTCGTGACAAAGCCCAGACGGTATGCAATAGAATCAAGTCGTGACTCGAGCGCAGCAAAAAGGTGCGCTGCTGGATTTTCACCTGACTCGAGCGCATCTTTAACATACGCAGAAAACTGCTTCTCTGTCAGGCCGTACATGAGGCGGAGCTTCTGTTTCTCCAATAACTGCCGATTAAAATCAGAACCCGCACGCTTTTTTTTCTTTGTGGTATCAATACGCTGCGACGCAAGTGAAAACGCCTTTGTCTGGCACTTCTCAAAAACATTTGAGCCGAGACGTTTGCAGATTTTGTATTTTGGTCCGATGATCATATACGTAGTGTACTAGACGCGCCGTGGTTTAGGTGGACGTGGACCATTGTGTGGAACCGGGGTGACATCATGAATTGAAAGAACTTGAATCCCCTTGCCCGCAAATGCTCGAAGCGCAGACTCCCGCCCAGCACCAACGCCTTTAATATAGACATGCACCTCCTTAACGCCGATAGTTGCTGCCTTCTCGCCGATGACTTCGCCGACTTTTGCAGCTGCAAATGGAGTCGCGTTTCTGTTACCGGTGAAACCCAAGCCGCCAGCTGAACTCCACATAACTACCGCACCGCTCTCATCGGTGAGCGTGAGCTTGGTGTTGTTAAACGTGGACTCAATATGAAGAATGGCGACATCAATTTTTCGCTTCGACACCTTGGACAACGCTCGCTCGCGTTTTCCCGAGTCGACGCCACTACCCTGCATTTTGTTAACGCGTTTTTTTCCCATACTGTATTAGGTCTTTTCGAGTTTACGGCGACCAGAACCCATGGTCTTTCGCACGTTACCTCTCACCGTGCGCGAGTTGGTCTTGGTGCGCTGGCCACGAACAGGAAGTCCCTTCATGTGGCGGATGCCACGAAATGCTTTGATATCCTTCAAACGTTTGACGTTTGATCCTATCTCGCGACGAAGGTCACCCTCAAGTGTCATCCCTTCCATCTCCTTCCTGATACGAGATTCTTCGTCCTGGGTAACGTCTTTTGCTTTTTTGGCGAGATCAATTTTTGCACTCGTCAAAATGACTTTTGCGCGACTCATGCCCACGCCATAAATAGCGGTGAGTGCAAATACAATCTGCTCGTTATCCGGAAGTGATATACCGTTCAATCGCATACTTATCCTTGGCGTGCCTTACGGCGAGGGTTCTTTTTGTTGATACGGTAAATGCGACCACGACGACGAACCAGGATATCCCCGGCCGCTTGAGCTTTAATTGATGCGCGTACTTTCATATATTTCTCCTACTGGCGGCGCACAATTCGTGCTCGTCCGCCATATGGGTCGAGTATTAATGTCACCTTGTCCCCCAGCAATACACGAATTCGATGCAGACGCATCTTACCCGCAAGGTATGCAAGGACCTCGGTGCCATCATCCATGAGAACGCGAAACAGTGCATTTGGCAGGGCTTCAGTCACCATGCCTGTTGCCTCGTCGTTCGTGGTTCCCATGCTTCGATCCGATGTAGGCCTAGTTAGTGTACACGCTCTAGCGTGTACGGTCAAGAGCGCTTATAACCTCGACATCTATCCCGCCCTCTGAGGGGATGGTGGAAAGCCAAAATGGGTACACCGTGACCGACAACGACTGGATGCCGGGGTACTCCCGACGAACGCTCTCGAGCTCAGCCCGACCCTTTCCCGCAATTCTAGTTTTTAGCTCCTCAGGATCAAATATGAGTCCAATATTCCCTATACCTGAAAGGGCAAAGCTGAAGGGACTTCCTGGCTGATAGGTAGACGACGCCGTGTTAGTGAAACCGATTTCACTTGGATTTTTGAGCGTGAGTGACAAGGATGTATCGATGCTCACTTTTTCTGCAAGTATTCTCGCCAAATCTTCTGCAACAAACATTGGGGCTTCGAGATTACCGTTAACGGTGAGGAGTGCATTGTCACCATCAGCGGTGTCTTGGCCTTCGCGAAATGTCACCAGCGCTGAGTCCGGAAATACGGTCATACCCGCTGGCGTCTTTGTACCGATCGCATCTCGAAGTGCGCGATCGAGTTCAGCCTTCAGTGCAAGAACGGCCTCGTCGCGTACTGCCTTGTCAACAACCGCGCGCTGACCTATAAAACCGCCAGAGATCGCGTCGGTGCTTCGTGCGTACGTATCTTTGAACTGTGGTGTACCTTTGAGTCCTGGTATGGTGAACTCGGTTGGGCCTGTATTGTATTCTGGCCCCGGCTCATCTGCATACACTTGTGCGGTGATTTGGCCCGGCACTTTAGCGCCATTCACGAGGACATATCCAGGAACCACAACGGGAGCGTGTATGCGATAGATTTTACCAGATGGCGATTCAAATCGAGTGTTTGTGATGAGGCGCTGTGTCTTTGTCGAGTAGGCATTATAAATAGTGATAACACCTTCAGCGCGAACCTTTGCCTCTTCAGAGCCGGTCGCGGGGACACTTTTTGTACGTTGATCGGCAATAACAAGTGGAGTATATGCAAGCGACGACTCACCGCCGGCATCATAGGTACCACTAATGTCTGACTTCCACTCACTGACTGTCACGGTAACATCTGCTGAATGAAAAACGGTAGACATGAGGCCAACGATAGAAGCGAGCACAATGACGGTGATAAGTGCGACCCAAATAAATGGAAGTGCGCCACCGCCCGAGCGGGACCGTGACATGCGTGGTGGCAAAGGTGGCTGGGTTGGATGTGGCGGCTGTGCCTCCTCGCTCATGACCGGTGTAACTTGCGGACGAACTGGTCGCGAGCGCGCTGGTGGAATGATATCTTGGATTGAACGGCGATCATTCATTACCTTTGAGTATAGCACGTGTCAAAATTTCAAGAGGGACATCAGTGGATTCTTGGCCCCCGTTCACGATGTCAATGGCGCTCCCTGGCGACGCGATGGTTAACACGTGTGCAAACCATACAGATTCGTGATCAAGGATTAAGCGAATGGCGGGCGGAATGGGATATGCGTCAGCCATAACCGCGATCAGCCCGCTAAATTCATTTCGCCACGGCTCACTCGCTTCAAGAAGCAGTTTGTTCACGGCTATTGTTTCTTTTTCAGAAAGCTCGTTCGCATCAAGAAGCGCAAAGCGTGACTCGGCGTCTACGCTTGCGTCTGGCCGCGCGCGCCGCGTCACCGAGCGAGCGCCTTCAGTAATCATGCCGGTGCGCAACACCGTACCACCAAACATAAGACAAACATCAGTGGATTCTGCGCCAACGCGCACTAAAATCTCGCCGTGCACGGTATCAGTAATACACGGAGCGAGATGCGAAAATGTATGATACGTGTGGCGAGTGTGCGGCCACACTTTTTCAAGCGCGGTGTTAACAACTGCCTCAGTCTCAGCATCAATAAACGACGTGTAACTACGGACGCCAACTTTTCTACCTGAGAGCGGAGCGCGAACGCGTGTATGGTACCCATTAATAGTGATGGCGATTGGGCCCGACTCAACCAACACGCCGTGGGACGTGTCCGCAGGTGGAACAAGCGCTGTAATGCTCTGCATCGTGAGTCGCATCGGGTCTCGTGACTCCTTCGCGTGATACTCTATCTTACCCAAGTACCACGGTGCTGATATAACAATACGAACCAGTGTCGGCACTGATTCTTTGACCTGCGGCAGCATAGTCCCGAGTGTTGTTTTTAACTGAGGAAGATACGCGCGTGCGTCACGTGGTGTCTCACGGCCAAACGCCGTGCGATGCGTGCGCGTCAAAACACTGTCCGTGATAACGCCAACTCCAACGGATCCCGATTCTACGTCGAGTAATATCTCCGTACTCATTACTTCAGTATAACGCTCGTTTCTATGAGTTTCTGTGTGCAAACAGATAATATGCGACGAACAGAACGAAACAGCCAATCGCTACTGGCCAAAATGCTGCTGCGGTAAGTGTTGCTATTTCGAAGCCAGCCATTGCAGCGGCTGAGTTTGCAGAGTATGAAATTGCCCATGCGAGCATTGGAGCGAAAACTACCCCATATAAGGCTCCTGCAATTAATCGACCGACGTAATTCAAAATCTTACCGATCGGTCCAAATGTTTCTCCGATGTCTGGATGCTCGAGCATCTCGAATATGGCGCCGCTTGTTTTAATGTCAGTCTTCAAAAATCGCGCAACGTGCTGTTCTGGACGTTGCATACGTGCATTCGTAGAACGCTCAACAAACAGGGGCTTTGATTCAGCTTTTTGGACAGGCGTGCGGACGCCGAGCTCGGCCATTGATGGTAATCGGTGACTTTCTGGCATAGTTCAATTATACCACCTCGTGGCATAATTGTCAATCTAGACCAAAACCCCTTTGATACGACGAACGCCTGCTGACGAGGCTTCCTCTTTAACGATTTTAAAGGTCCCCTGTATAGCGCCGGTATTCACCACGTGCGGTCCGCCACATAATTCTTGCGAGTAGACGGTGCCGTCTGCACATTTGACCATGTACACATTCACTACGTCGGGATACTTCTCCCAAAAGCTCCCCTCTACCCCAGCCGCCTTCGCCTCATCTTTTGGTCGCTCTTCAATAACCACGTCGCACTTTTTTTGAATCGCTTCGTTCACGTACGCCTCGACCTTATCAAGAATGTCGCGTGGTACTTTTTCTGGATGCGTAAAATCAAAACGCGTCCTCTCGTGAGTTATGTTTGATCCTGCCTGGTGCACGTGGTCACCCAGATATTTCCTCAGCCCCGCGAGCATGAGGTGTGTGGAAGTGTGAAGCATGGTCGTCTTCTCACTCGTGTCAGCGAGTCCACCCTTAAACTTTTGCTCAGACCCGGCACGCGAGGTGTCTTGATGCTTCACCATCTCATCTCTATACGCGTTCATATCAACACTAAACCCACGTTCACGAATGAGTTCTTCAGTCAACTCTACTGGAAAACCGTACGTTGAAAAGAGAACAAAAGCATCGGTCCCAGAAATATTTTTTGTCGCGAGTTTTTCAAATTCTTTCATTCCAGCTTGAATGGTTTTTCTAAACCGTATCTCTTCGTCTGCAAGCGTACTGACGATAAATGCTGATTTTTCTGCTATTCGCGGGTACATATTCTTGTACGGTTCTATAACGGTCTCAGCGAGGTCGGCCAAAGATACCGTTTTTGCACTAATACGGTCTGCGTGCTGAATGGCTCGACGAATAAGCCGACGAAGTATGTAGCCTTGTTCAGTGTTAGAGGGAAGGACGCCGTCACTAATCATAAACACAGCGCCGCGTAGGTGGTCAGCAACAATGCGAAATGAGCGTGTTAACAAATCATGCTCATAGATCGCATCGGTCTTTGTTTGAATCGCCTGTATGGTCGCCCACATGGTATCGATTTTAAAGATGTCTGGCGTGTTCAAAGAGGCAGCGCAGATGCGCTCGAGCCCACCGCCAAAATCAACGTTAGCTTTGGGGAGTTTGCTGAACGTGCCATCAGCATTTTTCTTGTACATCATAAAAACACAATTCCCTATCTCCATGAAGCGGCCACAATCACAGTTTGGGTGGCAGGTCTCGCCGAACGCGGGATTATGCGGCGTGCCAAAATCATAAAATATCTCTGAACTCGGACCGCCTGGCTCGCCAGCAGGCATTTGATCTGGCCTCCCCGCGCGTGACCACCAATTTTTCCCTGCGTCGTAGTAATAAATGTGGTCATCTGCTATTCCGAGTCCACGCCAAATGTCTGCTGCTTCAGTATCCTTTGGAAAGCCAAACTTCTCGTCCCCCTCAAAGCATGATATGGATAGCTTTGATGCGTCAATACCCGCTTCGCGCGTCAGAAACTCAAATACCCACGGGATTTGTTCGGCCTTAAAATAATCTCCGAATGACCAGTTACCGAGCATTTCAAAGGTCGAGGTATGACGATTATCCCCTATCTCTTCGATATCGCCCGCACGAAATGCGAGCTGTGCGTTAACCACACGCGTCCCCAGGGGGTGCGGCGCGCCCAAGAGATACGGGATTAAAGGCTGCATACCAGAACCAACAAAAAGCGTGGTGGGGTCGTTCTCAGGAATGAGCGGCACTGAAGGTATCAGCACATGCCCGCGTGCCGTATAGAAATCAAAAAATTTCTGTCTGACCTCATTGACTGTCATCTGATTATGATACCAAATTCGTCTCCATCATGCGACTCTGCTACAATACAGCGCATGAACAACTGGGGCTTTGATGTCGAAGGCATGGATCTGAGCATTGATCCACGAAGCGACTTTTATCACTACGCCATCGGAACGTGGGTGAAAAAAACAAACATTCCGGCACATGAATCGAGTTGGAACTCATTTCAAGAGCTCCATGTGCGCACATTGGAACAGCAGCGCGCGATTATTGATGCGCGCACGGTGAGTCAGCGCGAAAAGGGATCTGCTGAGCAGTTGTGTTTTGATGTGTATGACTCTGCTGACGATATGGTGCGCAGAAACGAGCTTGGCGCGACACCCATGCACGCTGATCGAGCGCGAGTGAACGAAGTTAACACACGAGAAGATCTTATTGGACTCATCGCCAACTACCATGTGCGCGGGAGCTCGGTCTTTTTTAATCCGTATGTGACGATTGATGCGAAGTCGAGCTCGACCTATATATTTCATATTGATTCAAGTGGATTTGGCATGCCCGATCGTGACTACTATCTTGACTCATCACCCGAGCACATGCGCGTGCGCACTGCGTACCAAGAACATATCGTGCGCATCTTGTCGCTATCGGGATACAATGAAAACGATGCGAGAAAAAGAATGGAGATAATCATGCATGTTGAAACACGTTTGGCGCGTGCAAGTTTGGATAAAGTGAAACTCCGTGATCCCCACGCGACATATCATAAGATGGCCTGGGGTGAGCTTACTGAGCTCGCACCAAATTTTCCTTGGAACGCATACGCTGAAGGACTTGCTATTCAAATACCTGGAGACCTCATTGTGACGGAGCTAGAATATATACAAGAGGTGATGCGCATCTTGGCAGATGAACCGCTCGAGAATCTAAAAACATATTTTGAGTGGGATATCATCAGCGACTCGACGGGACTTTTGAGTCAGGATTTTATTGACGAGAACTTTCGCTTTAGCCAGGCGCTCTCAGGTCAAGAAGTGATAAAGCCGCAGTGGCGCAGATCTTTGAATGCGCTGAACGGAAGCCTCGGCGAGCTCTTTGGTCAGCTCTATGTAAAAAAGTACTTCCACGAATCAGCAAAAGTGAAAATCGACACCTTGGTGTCCGACCTCTTTGACGCATATGAAAAACGTATCCTGACACTTGTATGGATGGGTGCTGAAACAAAAAAGCGAGCAGTCGAAAAGCTGCGCGCGATGCGCCGAAAGATCGGCTATCCGGCCAAGTGGCGAAGTTATGCGGGACTCATCGTCGCTCCAGATGACTATTATGGCAACGTGGAGCGCATCACGACATACGAATTTCGCAGAAATTTAAATCGCCTGGGGACGCCGGTCGATCGCGAGGAATGGTTTACGCCACCGCAAACGGTCAATGCATACTACAACCCGGTTCAGAACGAAATCGTTTTTCCTGCTGGCATTCTCCAGCCGCCGTTTTTTGACGTTGACGCTGACGACGCGGTGAATTATGGAGCGATCGGCGCTATCATTGGACACGAAATGACTCACGGCTTTGATGACGAAGGTTCAAAATTTGATGGCGATGGAAATTTGAACGACTGGTGGACAGCTGAAGATCGAAAACACTTTGACACGCTCGGCGACATTTTAGTCGAGCAGTATGGGGCAGAAACGGTTGAAGGTATCAGTGTGAATGGAAAGCTAACGCTCGGCGAGAACATCGCGGACCTCGGTGGTATCCTCATCGCGTATGACGCGTATCAAGCTGAGCTCGCCCGCACTACGCGAAGCGATATAGATGACTTTACCCCGGAGCAACGATTCTTTCTCACCATTGGTCAAAATGAGCGAGATATACGGCGCCCTGAAATAGCAAAGACGCAAGTGTTGAATGATCCGCACGCACCGGCGCATCTGCGCGTCAATTGTCCACTGCAGCACGTAACTAGTTTTTATGACGCATTTTCTGTGCAACCCGGTGATGGGATGTATCGCAACCCAACGCAGCGTGCTCACATTTGGTAGCCATGGACATTCAATTTCCCGAAAGTTGGAAAAAATTACTTGCACCTGAGTTTGAAAAGGAATATTTTAAAACGCTCACGTCGCGCGTGCGAAATGAGTATTTATCGGGACCTGTATACCCGCATCCAAAAAATATCTTCCGCGCGTTCGCCATGATGACCCCGCATGATGTGCGCGTGGTGATACTCGGACAAGATCCATACCATACTCCAGGCGTTGCAGACGGACTCGCCTTCTCAACGCTCTCTGATAACCGAATCCCTCCATCTCTGCTGAACATGTTTAAAGAAATAGAAACAGAGTTTGGATATACATGCAACAAAAATCCGAACCTGGAGCGCTGGGCGATACAGGGTGTTTTGCTTTTGAATGCGTCGCTCTCAGTCCGGGCAGGCAGCGCGAATTCTCACGCTGAGTACGGCTGGCACGAGTTTACAGATGCAGTTATACGCGTCATTTCACAGACACAAGAACATGTTGTCTTCATCCTTTGGGGTTCGTTTGCACGAAAAAAATCTGTACTCATAAACGGCTCAAAACACCTTATTCTAGAATCGCCGCACCCGTCACCGCTGTCGGCGCATAACGGATTTTTTGGTAACGGGCATTTTAAAAAAACGAACGAGTACCTCGTCGCTCACGGAAAACCCGCCATCGACTGGCGCTAACCATTAGTCCTTTACTACTTTCCTTACATATGGCGGGAGCGGCTGTAGTGGGTAGCCTTGTTTTGCAGCGTACGCAGCAGGAAGTGATCCACTTGCAATCATTTTTGCTACTGCCGTATTCACGCATTCAACGTACGGGTAGTATGTCATATGCTCTCCCGAGGGATATACCACTGTTTCACCAGTAATGTTAGCAAACATGTCTTCAATTGTCTTATTGAGTGTTTGCTTCATTGTGGACGTTCTGATACCTGTTATTTTCCTTACGCCAATATAAATGTCTTCTTTGATTCTGTACCCTCGATCAAGTAGCTCCTGACGTCGCTTTGCAGCTGCTTGGTGTTCAGGAGTATTTTTCCACTGCTCTCCTTTTTCTGCTGTCTCTCCTTTTCTTGACGTCATTATGATTTCAACGCACCCTCTTTTATAAGAAGTGCCCGTTTTGATTTGGTGCCTTGGAGACCATTGTAGCCTCCGAGAGAGCCGTCTGAGCGAATGACACGATGACACGGCATTGATTTGTCCTTGTTTACACGCATAATGGCGCCAACGGCTCGCGCGGCACCGGGGTGCCCAGCTCGCGCGGCGACCTCCTTGTAGGACATCGTCTTACCTTTTGGTATTTTCTTGACGATGGCAATGACTTTTTCTCTAAAGATATTTTGCTTTACCATACGTGTATTCTAACATTAGCGTGTTAGACACCAAATTTGGCATCCAGTTTTTGTAGCGTTCGTTGAACGCGTTCTGGTGCCAAAGCCTTCGTACTCTCTGGGACATCCTTCCTCGCAGCAAAATAAGCCCGTGCTATGGTTGGGATCAGCGATCGGTGATAGTATCGGTACGTAAATCTGCCTGATGGCAATTCTTTTACTAACGGACTCATCGCAACTGACCCAAGTGCTTCAATTGCTGGAACGCTTTGCGCGCTCGACAACTGCCCTCCATAGGCGGTATTCATTTCAACTAAAACATCGGACCCAACCACGTACCCTGCTTTTGCAGCATCCAGCCGCGACTCTATCTTCCGTCCAAACTCACTTTCAACACCCATGCTGAGCACTGTATCATCACCTGTTTCAACTGCCAAACTTCTGGTCAAGTTGAGCCAATGCTCTATTAACATACACCTCCAACAAATGAAATCCCGGTTTTGATGAACTATTTCGGGCTCTAAAGTATGCACGCGCAATGGATGGAATGAGGCTTTTGTGATACCGAATATGCGTTTTTGCACCAAAGGGCACGCGTTCAATTAGAGGCGAGGTAACCTCAAGTTGCTCGAATACCTTTTGCATCGATTTACCATGACTGGCAGCATGTACATGGCCATTTGAAGCAACATTGATGGCGTTCAGAATGTCAGTCTTAGAATAAAAATCTCCAAGCTTTTTGCTTACCGCAACTCTGGGCTTCCGAGCCTCGATTCCAGTATTCATAATTTACACTGTACTCCTATACACGATGTGTCGTCAAATCAGCTAAACAACTGCTGATCCTTTGAGACCTGATTCTTTTGTTTCATCTTTGTCCCTTTAGCGGGGACCACTTTCGCGTGCTGCGCGGCAAGCATTTTGCCCGCGTTCTCACGATACGTACAAAAATCGCATGGGCCGCCATTAAACGCCTTACCCACTTTTGGAATATTTTCTGACATGAGCATCGCGTGGAGATCAATAATCGCGGGCTCGACCCACGCGTCAGTGCCGGTATAGCCGATGAGCACCACATCAAATTCTATCTTGCCATCAAACTCCTTTGCA
>JBBTWN010000023.1:0-29800 GCA_038062735.1 Patescibacteria group bacterium | reverse complement strand
AAAAATGGGACCCAGCCAATCTCATATGCGTCAGGTGGCGAAATTGACATAGGTATTTTGTAGTGATATTGTATCACACATGGAAAAGCCGAACTTCATGAACATAGTAGAGCAGATCGCCAGTCTTAAAAATGAAATGGCCGATGCATACAAAAAGCTCAAAAAGGGTCGAAGAGCAGTATCGCGCAAGGCCCACGTAAAAGAAGTTATTAAGGCGTTGAACAGAACGCTTGGTAAGAATAGCAAGAACGCTCGCCCAGAGGATATTTATGATGCTGCACTGTCTGGCTCGCGCACATGTAAGGGTGTGTTTAATGAAGACATCACAGAGGACGACAAGGCTGACATAATTGCAGACTTGAAGAAATAAAACAAAACTATTGCACCTCGAGGTCGAGGGTGGGGATGTCGTTTTCAATGACATCCCAGCCGGGAGGGACATCGCACGGGGTGGGGAACTCGCGTATTTCGCCGTCCATCGGGTTTCGCGCTGAGGTGACGACCTGGATACAGACCTCCATGTTGTCCTGTTCAGTCGTCGTAGCAGTTGGTGGTACGAGGGCGTTTTGTGGCCACAAATCGCCTCCATACTGGGAGTATGCCAGCCAACCAGCAACAATAATAAGAAGTACGATGATGATGTTCTTTACCATATGCTAAAATGGTAGCACATGCGGGTTAACTACTGGCACATTATCTTCACCCTATTTTTCTTGGTTTTGATGATTATCGCGTACGGTATCGTAGGAGGGGCGCAGAGCGGGCCCGTCTATATTAATGTTTGGGAAGCAGTGATACTTTCGCTCGCTGCGTTTCGTCTGACGCGGTTTGTGGTGTATGACAATATCACGCAGTGGTTTCGCGACATGGTGAACACGCCGGACGAGTACTCATTTGTCGGTACGATTAATACACTCGTCAACTGCACCTGGTGCACGGGGTTATGGGCGGCACTTGTGGTCGCAACAGTACACTTTGCGTGGCCGCAATTATGGTTCTTTCTCTTTGTACTCGCGCTCGGTGGCGCTGCATCTGTATTTCAGATTCTTGCAAATCTCGTAGGTTGGCAGGCAGAACTCGGCAAGCAGCGCACCGGGGAAGCAAGTGCCGTGAACGTGTCAAAGAACATTCATATATCCACCAATAAGTGTGGCTAATTTTGTTCAAGCGCCACTCGAAGTAACCATCATACTGGGGACGCCGCGACAGGGCAGAGTATCAGAGCATGCAGCCGCCCGAGTTCAATCGCTTCTCACCGCGCGTGGTGTGCACGTTAATTTTGTCGATGTTCGCACGTTCGACTTTCCGCAGGACGACTATGGTGGTGCGCTTAAAAATAAATTTCCAGAATACTCCGACATCGTGTTAAAAACCGATGCGTTTTTTATCGTGTCTCCCGAGTATAATCACGGCTACCCCGGCTCACTTAAAATGCTCCTTGATCTCTTGCTTCCCGAGTATCGACATAAGGCAGTGGGCATCGTTGGTGTATCGTCGGGTCCCTGGGGAGGCGTGCGTATGGTAGAAAATTTGCTGCCGGTACTGCGCGAGTTGGGGCTCGTGGTCGCTCGCACAACGGTGAATGTGCCCAATGGCGACTCAGCGTTTAATCCCAACGGCGTCCCAACCGATCCAAAATTTGATGAGCGCGCAAACAAATTGATAGATGATGTCTTTTGGCTCGCCGAGGCCCTCCGCTGGGGCCGAAACAATCTCGGCTAAAGTCTATAGATTACGTTCTGTCAGAAGTTCTTTCGACGGTTACCATGAACGTTGCTCCGTCTGGGTCTCTGACTGAGATGATATCTTTTCGGCCGGCCGGTTCCATTACGTCTCGTACGCGACGCATCGCGATCTCCAGCGTCGTGAGCACAGCTTTTGTGTGTTCATTCTGGTCTTTATTAGTAGGGAATGTGTACAAAGTACGCGGCTCGGGATGACGGGCGCTATCAACCTTACTGACGTGGATGTGCCCTTTGGCTTCTACTGACATACGGGCATGATGCACTCTGGCTCAGCATATGTCAAGGATTTCTTGGCTAACAAAAAATCCCGCGTCGGAGGCGCGGGATTTTTATTACGAGTTTGGGACTAGTTACTGCCAAGCGAGCGAGGAGAAAGGAAGTTTACTTACTTTCTCGAGCGAACGCCGGCAGCAAGCCGCTTCGGCTTACCAGCTGCGGTTTCCACCGCCACCGCCGTATCCACCGCCGCCACCTCGGCCACCGCCACCATTGTTTTCTGGTGGGCGAGCAACTGAGACGCGGACCATACGACCATCAATTTCTTGACCGTCGAGGCCCTTAATGACTGCGTCTGCCTCTTCGTCAGTCGACATTTCCACGAAGCCGAATCCGCGTGAGCGGCCGGTTTCGCGGTCCATGATGACCTTCGCAGAGGTTACTGTGCCGTAAGAGGCGACAGCGGCGTTTAATGTGTCGTCGGTGGTGTTGTAAGACAAGCCACCGAAATAGAGTTTCTTAGCCACGTTATTTTACTACTAGATATAATCGAGCTCGCATGCGTTTGTTTCCACTTTGGAGTGCCCTCCGTAGACACTCGCCGAGGATCTAGAACCATCTCGTACTCGTGAGACCACTATACCATAGATAAAGTGGATAAGATAGGGTTTGTTCTGGTATACTCCGCCAGTATGCGACTCGCGTCTCTCGGACTCTTTTTGTTCACTATGGTCATTGTTGTCTTTGGTGCACCCGCGCTCATTAAAGAGTATCCTCAGATCGGCGCCGTCATCGCGTCGGTTTTGGTGGAAGGGACTAATTTTGATCGCACTGCACAGGGTCTCCCACCGCTTACGTACTCAGAATCGCTCACCAAGATCGCACAAATGAAGGCGAACGACATGGCGACCAAAGAATACTTTGCTCACGTATCGCCAGAAGGGGTGACGCCGTGGTACTGGTTCCAAGAAGGTGGATACACCTTTACCTATGCAGGAGAAAATCTCGCCGTTGATTTTACAGAGTCGACGGATGTCGAACGCGCGTGGATGAACTCACCGAAGCACCGCGAAAATATTTTAGGTGCGCAGTTTACAGAAGTTGGAATCGCGACAGCGGTAGGAACGTATGAGGGCAGGCCAACTGTTTTTGTCGCGCAAATGTTTGGTGCGCCCGCGCGCGTTGAAACCGTTGCAACAAAACCAGTACCAAAACGGGTGCAACCGATCATTGAGCCAGAAAATGCCGCCGTTCCAGCGATTGCAACTACAGAACAAATTTCTGCAGAGTCCAGAGTGCAGGCTCCCATCCTCGGCGAGTCTGCAAATTCAGTTTTGGCGACAGAGCCGACTCTTGTCGAACGGTGGCTCAACGTAGTTTTTTCTTGGCTTTGGTAGGGTTCAAAATCGACCAGCATTAAATAATTTTTTTTCGCTCCATGCAAGTAGTGGGGTGTGGATAACTAGCGTATACTTTCGCCGACCCCAAAAAATGGGTCGTTTTACTACAAGACCACTTAAAAATTATTTTAACAAGCCTCGCCCAAATAACCTTATGTCATCCAAGCCACTTGCTCGACTCGTTGCATCTTTTTTGATCGGCGCATTCTTTTTAACCGCCGCTCCAACAGCAGTTTTTGCAGATACAACCTCCACCTTGACGCCAAGCGGACAAGGCACGTATACATCCTGGACTGGTGATGAAAGTGGAATTGATGAAACAGGTACGGCAAGTTGTGGTACAACGGACGGCAATGAAAATGTGTCTGAGAGTACAACTGGTGATCGAGAATCCGTAATCATCGATTTGTCGTCGGTATCCGATGGTGCAAGCATAACAAGTGTTGAGGTTTTTGTCTCGTATCGCGATGGAGATTCTTTTGGTTCAAGCGGTACATTTCAGACATTTACTCGACTTAATGGGAGTAACCTTGATTCAGGTTCTAACATTGCAGGATCAAGTTCCACATGTCTGTCAGCTTCACAAGTACTAAATGTTGCAGATACAGTTAAAAGTGGAGCAACAACTCTTGAGGTCGGAGTACTTAAGACGGCAACTGACAGCAGCGAGGTCTGGGTTGGTTCAATTCGTGCTGTTGTCACGTATGAGTTTGATACCACTGCACCAACGGTGGTTTCGATCAATAGAAGTGGGACTAACCCAACGGGGTTGGCATCGGTGTCGTGGAATGTCACGTTTAGCGAGACGGTAACAGGAGTTGATGCTGCTGACTTTGTGCTGGTAAATGGCGGCCTCGGTGGCTCGCCAACCATTTCTGGTGTAACTGGCTCAGGAGCTGGTCCATACGTAGTCACCGCATCGTCTGGCTCTGGAAATGGGACCCTCGGTCTTAGTCTTGTAGACGACGACACTATTGTTGATGGTTCGGCCAACATACTGGGTGGCATTGGCGCAGGAAATGGCGATTCTACGGGTCAGGTCTACGACATCGATAAAGATGTACCATCAGTTACGATCGAGCAGGCAGATACACAGGCTGATCCAACGCCAGATTCTCCAATTAATTTTACGGTGAATTTTAGCGAGCCCGTTATAGGTTTTTCAGGTTCTGACATTACTGTTGGTGGTTCAACCACAGGAACAAAGACGGCAGTTGTTACAGGCTCAAACCCATACAACGTTGCGATTAGTGGCATGACGTCGAGCGGCACGGTTATCCCAACCGTAAACGTGGGTGGCGCGTCTGACTTTGCAGGAAACGGAAACACCGTTTCAACAAGCGCAGACAACTCAGTCCAGTACGACATGCCCACGTTCGATATTCTTTCAAGTGCAAATGCTGGCGGCACCATAAGCCCGCTCGGTATCACCACGTACAACATAGGACAGAACGCTATATACACGAGCACGCCGAGCGCGGGGAATATTCTTCGCTCAATCACTGTTGATGGCGGCGGGGTAGGTGCGGTGCAGACGCATACCTTTACTGCTGTAAACGCAATTCATACTATCGTTGCTCTTTTTGAGGACGGGTGGAATGCACCATCAGCAACCTCAGATACTGACAACGATGTCGGAGATGACGCAGAGGCGTTCAGTTCAAATAACCTCTCAACCGATCTAGATGACGACAACGACGACATTGATTACCTCAATTTCAACGTATCTATTCCAACTGGTGCTACCGTTGACGGTATTGAAGTCGCCTTTGAGGGAAGTCGCGAGACCTCGAGAACACTGCGTGCGTCGCTCAGTTGGAACAATGGTGCAAACTTTACGAGTACTCAGACTCTCTCTTTTTCAACAATTGAACAGACATTGACGTTGGGCGGCTCAACGGACACGTGGGGAAGAACCTGGACTGCTGGCGAATTGGCAAATGCAAACTTCCGTCTGCGTTTGCTCACTGGTACTGAAAGCGGTGACATAAATCTCGACCAAGTACAGGTGAAAGTCTATTACACACCCGACACGACTGCACCAGCGGGTGGCTCGATTACATATACTGATGGATATGTCACGGCACTTTCTGTCCCGCTTACCTATACACTCGGCACAGATGCAGGCGCTGGCCTAAATAACGCGACTGGTCGCATCCAGCGCGCAGCAGCGCCACTCTCTGGCGGTACGTGCGGTACGTTCGACTCGTTCTTCGACGTTTTCTTTGAAGTTGATGGTTCACAAGTAGACAGCACCGTCACGAATGGTAATTGCTATCAATACCAGTATGTAATCGCTGACAACGTTGGTAACGAGGCGGCTTTCTCATCAGCGAACGTTGTCAAAGTAGACACACAAGTCCCCGTCTCATCCATTGATGCAGCGCAGGATGGAAATGCAGTCGCGATCAATCTCGGTGGTGGCACGCTCACGACATCAAACAGCATTAACTTTAGTTTTTCTGCAACTGACGCAGAGAGTGGAGTCGCATTCTCCGAGTGCCGACTCGACGCGGGTACATACGCTCCGTGCTCGCCGGCACTCGTCTCGTACTCGAGCATTCCTGATGGCGTTCACACCGTCTACGTCCGTTCGACCGACAATGCGGGCAATATCGAATCAACAGCAACCCTCAGCTGGACCATCGACTCAGCAGCTCCCGTGGTGACTGTGCCATCTGATGTTTCGATCGAGGCGACGTCGGCATCTGGAGCTCCGCATACATTTGCATCGAGCGCTGAAGACGCAGTGCAGGGAGCGATTACCCCTGTCTGTGCCCCAGCATCGGGTTCAACATTTGTTCTTGGTCCAACGCTCGTTACGTGTACTGCAACTGACGACGCTGGAAACATCGGGTCAGCTTCGTTCACGGTCACCGTAACCGACCTCACGGCTCCAATTATCACCCTCACCGGCTCTGATCCAATCAATCTCGGCACAGGTGATACATACGACGAACAGGGTGCGACGGCATCAGACATTGTTGATGGAGATTTCGCTGCAACCGTTGGCGGTGACCCCGTTAACACCGCTGTTCCAGGAACGTACGTTGTTTCATACAGCGCGACGGACAACGCCGGAAATACTGCGACACCGATTACACGAACAGTGAATGTGGTAGATGACGACGCACCAGTGATCACACTTACAGGCGCTGATCCAATTAATCTTGGGACTGGCGATACCTACACCGAGCTTGGCGCTACCGCTCTCGACAATATCGACGGCTCATTCGCAGCGTCTATTGGTGGCGACTCCGTTAACACAGCAGTTCCAAACACCTACATCGTCACGTACGATGCGGTAGATGCGGCGGGGAATCATTCCATTCAAGTTACACGATCGGTCATAGTCGCGGACGATGATGCCCCAGTGATTGATGCTCATGGCGATGAGTCCGCAGAAGCAACATCAGTGTCTGGCGCAGCCGTCTCGTACACGGCACCAAATGCTGTCGACAACGTTGACGCCACATTTGCAGCAACGTGTCTTCCGGCCTCTGGTTCCACATTTGCAGTCGGCGACACGGTTGTTACCTGCAACGCATCTGACGCCGCACTTAACGCTGCGACACCAACCACGTTTACTGTTTCAGTTCTTGATACTACTATTCCCGTTATAGATGCTCATGGTGACGAAACTGCAGAAGCAACTTCAGCATCAGGCGCAGTCGTTGCGTACACTCCGCCAAACGCTATTGACATCGTTGATGGCTCAGTTCCAGCAACATGTGCTCCAATTTCAGGCTCAACATTTGCAATCGGCACGACGCCAGTTTTGTGTGACTACACTGACGCTCACGGAAATGTTGCAGCGCAGACGACATTCAATGTTATCGTTTCTGATTCTGTAGCGCCTGTTATCGACGCCCACGGGAATGAGACAGCAGAAGCAACCTCAGCACTTGGCGCCATCGTCACATACACGGCACCAAACGCAGTTGATGCGGTCGATGGTTCAGTCCCTGCAACGTGTGCACCTGTTTCTGGTTCAACGTTTGTTATTGGTACTACACCTGTGTTGTGTGACCATACAGACACAAATGGTAACGCGGCAGCACAAACAACATTCGACGTTGTTGTAACTGACCTCACCGCTCCAGTCATTTCACTTATCGGCTCTAATCCAATCAATCTCGGCACGGGCGACACATACACCGAGGAGGGGGCCACAGCGTCTGACATAGTAGATGGCGATTTCGCTGCAACCGTCGGTGGGGACTCCGTTAGCACCGCTCTTCCTGGGACGTATATAGTTACGTATGACGCTGTCGACGCTCACGGAAATAATGCAGTGCAAGTTACTCGTTCAGTCATAGTTGCAGACGATGACGCGCCCGTTATCACGCTCACTGGAGTTACACCTGTTAACCTGGGCACCGGTGACACGTACATAGAAGACGGTGCGGTTGCGCTCGACTCAGTTGACGGCTCATTTGCAGCAACTATCGGTGGAGACGCAGTTAACACGGCTGTGCCAGGAACCTACATTGTCACCTACAACGCCTCAGACCTAGCGGGTAATGCAGCAGTTGAAGTCACTCGAACAGTGAATGTCGTTGACGACGACGCGCCGATTATCGATCCACACGGCGATGAGTCCGCAGAAGCAACATCAGTGTCTGGCGCAACCGTCTCCTACACCGCACCAAATGCTGTCGACAACGTCGACGGCACATTTGCAGCAACGTGTCTTCCGGCCTCTGGTTCCACATTTGCGCTTGGTGATACTGTGGTGACGTGTGACGCGGTTGACTCAAATTCAAATAACGCAACTCAGACTACATTCACCGTCCACGTCGTAGACACGACTGGTCCCGTTATCACGCTCACCGGTTCTGATCCTGTTAATCTCGGAACAGGTGACACATACACCGAAGAGGGTGCGGTCGCATCAGATGCAGTTGATGGATCGTTTGCAGCAACGATTGGTGGTGATGCTGTGAATACGGCTGCACCAGGTACGTATGTAGTTTCTTACAGCGCGGTAGACGTGGCAGGAAACATAGCGACACCAGTTACCCGCACGGTACATGTTGTTGACGACAATGCGCCGATCGTCACCGTTCCAGCCGATATCACTGCTGAAGCAACGAGCGCGAGTGGTGCAACCGTCCCATTTATCGTTTCAGCATCTGATGATGTTGATGGAGCGCTTGCTCCTATCTGCGACTTCAATTCAGGTGACACTTTCCCGCTCGGCCCAACACTCGTTACCTGTATTGCAACTGATAGTGCGACAAATGTCGGGACCGCATCGTTCACCATCACGATAGAAGATACGACTGTTCCAGTCATAGATGCACATGCAGATGAGTCCGCAGAAGCAACTTCAGCTTCGGGAGCTGTGGTTACTTATACAGCACCAAACGCTATTGATATAGTTGATGGCACAGTGCCAGCTACCTGTCTCCCGGCGTCTGGCTCAACGTTTGCGATAGGTTCGACTCCTGTTCTCTGTAATTACACCGACGCTCATGGAAATGCAGCCGCACAGACATCATTCACTGCTATGGTGACTGACAACGGTGCTCCCGTTATTGACGCACATGGCGACGAAACGGCAGAGGCAACATCTGCACTCGGTACAAATGTAACGTATACCGCACCAAATGCTAACGACACTGTTGATGGCACATTCGCTGCAACGTGCCTTCCAGCCTCAGGCACCATGTTTGCAATTGGCGACACGGTTGTTACCTGTAACGCAACAGACTCTAATCTAAATGCTGCAACGCCGGTACCATTCACTGTGCATGTTGTTGATACCACCGCACCCGTCATCACGCTCGTTGGTGTTACGCCAGTTGAGCTCACGGTCGGCGATGCATACCTTGAACAAGGTGCAACCACAGCAGACGCAGTTGACGGCGACTCAACAGCAGTTGTCGGTGGGGATGCGGTAAACACCGGAGTTGTGGGTACATATATCGTCACCTATAACAAAACCGACCTCACTGGTAACATCGCTCTCGAAATCACCCGTTCTGTTATCGTCTCAGAAGCCCCAGCTCCTATCATCACCGTTGAAGATGCTGGTTCTCCAACTGAGACATCGATTGTGGTGACGTGGACGACTGACCACCCCGCGACATCTCGTGTTGTCTACGACACCGTGTCACATGACCCAGCGGGAGCTGCCCCAAATTATGATTATGCATTTACGACACTTGAAGACGCGAACCTCGTGACCAGCCACTCGGTGACGGTCACCGGGCTCACTCCAGGAACATCATATTACTTCCGCGGTGTTTCGCACGGCTCGCCAGAATCAATCTCGAGTGAAATAACTGAAACGACACTAACGCCTGCTCCAACCGACGTCTGTCCAAACATTGATGGTGCTCAATCAGAAGTCCCTGAAGGGTATCAGATTGTCGAAGGACAGTGCGTAGAAATTCCACCAGCGACAGACGTTTGTCCAAACATTGAGGGCGATCAAGCGACGGTACCAGAGGGGTATCAGCTTGTAGAAGGTGAGTGTGTTGTTATCCCACCACCTCCAACCGACGTCTGTCCAAACATTGATGGCGTTCAATCAGAAGTTCCTGAGGGATATGAAATAGTTGAAGGACAGTGTGTACTTATTCCACCGCCGCCTGCAATTGCGACAGTCGTTGCAACAAAGATTATATGTAACGAAGAATCTGATCTCCCAAACTGGGGCGATGGCGCAGCAAACATATCTGCTTCGACTGCTATTGATTTCTTGGCGACGCATCCAAATTGTCATCCACAAGAAGACTGGCAGTTTGAGTGGGCTCCAAACGGTACTCCAAACCCAGGCTCAAATCTCTTGGGCCCCGCGGGTGGCGCATGGACAACGACTGGTGTGACTGATGGTAACGGCGTTGCAACAGTGGTCATCCCAGCATCGACCGGTAAAACATGGATCCGCGAAGTGCTGGAAGCTGGCTACATTCTCTTTAGCGATTGGGTAGGCGGGCCGCTCACTTCTGATGACGAGTACTCTGCCGAGATGTACTGCAACACAGATGTTCTTAACTACGACAACTATGATTGGATCTTGAATCCTGCAGGAGGTGCGACATACTACTGTGTCGCATTCAATGCAGTCCCACCAACAACGGGTACGCTGATTGTCGACAAGGTGACAAATCCAGAGGGTGACAACACATCATTCCACTTTGATGCATCTTTTGATGAAGAAGGGTTTGATCTTGCTGATGGGTCGGAGCCATTTGAAGTTGAACTACCCATTGGAAACTACTCAGTCTCAGAGGACCCAACAGAAGGTTGGACGCTTGCAGATGCAACATGCGTTGATGGCGAGGGAGACTATTTCTCACCCTCAGACATAACAGTCTCGTGGGGAGACACGGTCACTTGTACGTTCACCAATGCGCAGGACGAGCCAGAGGAAGAATTTGGGAAGCTCGTCGTCATCAAGCGAACACGTGGCGGTAACGACACCTTCGACTTCTCGGTGAGCAATGATGCGGTCAGTGACTTTTCGATCACGACGCACCACCGCTATGGCGTGAAAGTTCTGAAGGATGTACCTGTGGGCGAGTACACAGTCGATGAGGCGCCGGAAGCCGGATGGTTAGAAACACGAAATACGTGTGAAGACGTTACCGTCACCGCAGGACATACTTCGTACTGCGTGATCGTCAACAAGAAGGTCCAGACTCCACCCACGACCGATGTCTGTCCTAATATCGAGGGCGAACAGGCGACTGTCCCCGCTGGTCACACGACAACCGATGGTCAGTGCGTACTTCTTCCGCCACCAGCTCCTAAGGGCGCCATTATCGTGACCAAAACAACGATTGGCGGCGACGCATCATTTACCTTTACGCCGTCGTACTCGGGCTCCTTCACGCTCATGAACGGCGAGTCACACAATTCTGGTCTCATTGATGTAGGCAACTACATGGTGAGCGAAAACCCAGTAGACGGTTGGATACAAACAAGTGCAACATGTGTATCCTCAAACGAAGACATCGAGGCTCCCGGTAACTTGGTGCTTCAAGCAGGCGAGACCATTACTTGTTCGTTCGTAAACACCAACGATGCAGCAGAGGAGGATGATGACGAAGAGGAAGAAGAGACTGGCGGCGGAAATGGCGGCCCGTCTGGAAACTCGAACCCGCCGGGAACTGGCGGTGGTGGCGGAAATGGTAATCCATTCATGTTTGGACTCGGCGGTGCAAACCCAATTGGATCAGTCGCCGGCACCTCGACGGGACAAGTCCTCGGCGTGTCGTGCGGTGTCTATATGGACAAGCACCTTCGCCTCGGCTCAAAGCGAAACAATGCAGAGCAGGTACTGAAGCTCCAAAAGTTCCTCAACAAATGGATGGACGCAAAACTGCCTGAAACCGGATTCTATGGTCCACAGTCGGCTGCTGCTATCAAGGCATTCCAAGCGAAGTACGCAGACGAAGTCTTGACTCCGTGGGGTGAAGCAAGGCCAACGGGCTTCGTCTACCTGACGACGCTCCGCAAGATAAACATGCTCGAGTGTCCTGGACTTTCGATCCCATCTCCCATTCTTATCCCATGGTCAGCTAACCCAAACGCACAGTAATCCCGGGCTCCGCATGACACAGAGCAGGGTCGACGTTGAGCTTGAAAAAAAGAGCAGTGATATTTCGATCATTGCGCTTGTAGATGCACTCATTGAAGAGGCGCAGGCCCGTCGCGCTTCAGACATCCACGTCGACCCAACTCCGCGCGGTGTGCGCGTGCGGCTTCGCATCGACGGAGTGCTGTGTGAGGCGTACCAAATGCCCACAGACATTCATCAAGAGATTATTTCTCGCATCAAAGTGATGACGGGGCTTCGCACCGACGAGCACCAGGCAACACAGGACGGCCGATTTCGTCTGGTCCTCACGGCGACGAATGACCATGTTGATGTGCGCGTTTCTATCGCACCAACGTACTACGGTGAAAACATTGTGATGCGTCTCTTGAAAGACACATCTGAAAACTATTCGCTCGAGATGCTTGGCTTCTCAGAGTCCGATAGAACAAAATTGTTAAAAGCAATTCGAAGCCCAAACGGCATGATACTCGCGACGGGACCCACGGGGAGCGGCAAGACCACAACCTTGTACACGCTGCTCAAACTCTTGAATCGACCTGAAGTGTCTATTGTCACTCTTGAAGATCCGATAGAATATGCGGTCGCAGACATTGAACAAATACAAGTAAATCCGCGCACGGGTCTGACGTTTGCGAACGGTCTCCGCTCAATACTCCGCCAGGATCCAGACATCATTATGGTGGGCGAAATCCGGGACGTTGAAACAGCCTCAATCGCTGTGAATACCGCCCTCACCGGGCACCTTTTGTTGTCTACGTTACACACGAATGATGCGGCGACCACGCTCCCACGTTTGGCGGAGATGGGTGTTGAGCCATACTTGGTCGCGACCACGGTCGCGGTCGCCATTGGTCAGCGCCTTGTGCGACGTGTGTGTGATCACTGTAAAGAAGAGGTTGCACTTTCTGATACAGAACGTCGTGCCATCGAGTCACTATCAGTCACCTATACACTCGACCGTATTGTGCGGGGTAGGGGATGCGAGGAGTGCTTGATGAGTGGATTCAAGGGGCGCTTGTGTCTGAACGAAGTGTTGGTTGCAGATAACGATATCAAGGATGCTATTCTTAAAAACGCGTCGTCGAATGAAATCGCTCGCGTTGCAATCAAAAACGGCATGTCGACCATGCTCGATGACGGTTTTGACAAGGTGCGACAAGGGCTCACCACCGTTTCAGAAGTGCTCCGTGTGGTGCATGATTAATTAAAAAAGTATGGCAAAAAAAGTAACTACCGTCGGCGCATATCTCAAAAGGGTCATTGACCTTAGATCAAGTACACGATCTGCTCCAACACACACTACACATACGCACGCACATACATCGCATCCGCGTGCTGCTGCTCTGGCTGTGTCCTCAATGCCAGCGATTAATTGGTCATACTCGATTGGCACTCCAAAACTTTCAATAAAAGAGCAAACATTTTTTGTAAAACGCCTTGCGTTCTTGATTAAAGCGAACGTCCCTATTTTGGAAGGCCTCCATATGGTGAGCGAACAATCTTCGTCGAGAAGCTATAAAAAGGTTCTCGGCTCGGTGATTAGCGACGTGACGAATGGTACCTCGCTTGCAAAAAGCCTTGGGCGTTTTCCAGCGACGTTTGGTGAGTTTGGTATCAATATCATCAAGGTGGGTGAGTCGTCGGGCACGCTCTCACAAAATCTTGAATATTTGGCAGACGAACTCAGGAAAAGTCATGTCCTCCGAAAAAAACTCATGGGCGCTTTTGTCTATCCAGCGGTCATCGTTGTGGCGACCTTGGGCATCACCGCGTTTCTTATGCTGTACCTGTTTCCAAAGATTATGCCGGTGTTCGCATCAATGCATATGGAGCTCCCACTCACCACGCGCATCGTGATCTGGGTTTCGACCTTTCTTCAGAACTGGGGCCTTACATTCTCGGTCGTGGTCGTCCTCTCCGCCATAGCGCTGACAATGGTGATAACTCGCGTTCGCTCTATTCGATTTTGGTTCCACAGATTTTTAACACGTATGCCGATGTTTGGCTCGGTAGTTCGTGCATACAATTTGGCCGGCATCTCGCGGACGCTCGGGCTTCTCTTGAAGAGCGGCATCACGCTGTCAGAGGCGCTCCCCCTAACCGCGGACACGACCAAAAACTTGGTTTATCAACATGAGCTCCGCGTCATGGCGCACGCGGTGAATCGTGGTGAGCGTGTGTCAACATACCTCGCCAAGCGACGCAAGATTTTTCCTGACGTGATGAGTCAGATGGTAGCGGTAGGAGAAAAAACAGGTAACTTGTCGAACACGCTCGTGTATCTCTCAGAATTGTATGACGCGGAGGTAGACGATTTTACCAAAAATCTCTCCGCACTTATCGAGCCCGCACTTATGGTCGTTATGGGACTCCTCGTCGGCTTCATCGCGGTGTCTATTATCACGCCCATCTATGGCATCACCCAGAACATCAATCCGTAGTCGCTGTACGCGAGCTTTTACATTGGTAGAAATACTCATGGTTATTGGACTCGTTGGTGTGGTCGCTGCGTTTGGTCTTTTTTTGAGCTGGGAGTCATACGAGGCGACGATGTTTAAATCGGACCGTGACATTTTAGTTTCAGCGCTGCATCGAGCGCGTTCACAGGCGGTTAACAATATGTGTTTTGATGATGCACTGTGTACCGATGGCGTCGCACACGGGGTGTATATAGATGCGGCGAATCATACGTACACGGTATTTGAGGGTGCCACGTATGCGGGTCGACATGTCGCCATTGATCAGGCGTATGCGGGCACGCCCGGAGTCACGCTGGCGGGCCCCACCGAGGTTGTGTTTTTAGAACTCTCGGGCAATGCGACCCCAGCCTCAATAACGCTCACGTTCACGAGCGGCAAGACGTCGACTATCGACGTGACCAGCGAGGGGAGAATCACGTGGACTAATTAGTATGATTAAAACTGCACACGGCTTTTCAACGCTCGAGATGCTCATCGCCATGAGTGTTATTGTGCTCTCTTTGGGTGCGGTGGTACTCCTCACCTCGTCGAGTCAAAATATTCTCGTTGATTCTGAGACGTCTGCAGAGGCACAGCGCATGGCGAGTTCGTTAGTCGAACAAATGCAAGCACTATCGCGCAAGGATTTTCGATTAGTTAATCCGGTAGCTCCCGTCACCGATCCTGATGGTTTTTACACGAGCGAGGTAACGGTGACCGACGGTCCTGACTATTTTTCAAAATTGGTGACCGCAAACGTGAGCTGGTCTATTGGTCCGCGCCCACAAGTCGCGACGCTTACCTCGCTTGTTTCAAATATAGAAAACCCTGTTGGTGCTGACACCTGCTCGTCCATACTGACCGGCGACTGGGATGCGCCGACTGTCCAGAGTTCCACAAACGGCACCTACGAGGCCTCAGGCATTGACGCGTACCATGAGCGTCTCTTCGTTGCAGCTCGTCGTTCAGCGGGTGACCCCGAGCCGACATTTCTGGTCTACGACGTGTCGGGCGCGTCTCCAAACCTCCTCTCTTCAGTAGACTCTGCCACGTCAACGGTCGCGGGGCTCGCGAGCGTCGTGTCAGCAGGAAAGTATGCGTTTGGCGCGAGTGCGGTCCACGCTGATTTTGCTTCGTGCGATGACGACAATGGGCAGTACACGCGCTGTGGCCAGCTCCAAGTTTTTGAGCGTACCTTGCCATCGCCAGAAACGTGGGAGTTGAAACGCACGTATAAAGTGCCAAACGTTGAAGGGGACACCGGGAGCGGGATAGGAAACGCGGTTACGTTCAAAGATGGGTTTATTTATCTCGGACTCACCGAGACATCGATAGGCGACGAGTTTATTGTCATTGATGTGCATAACCCACTCGCGCCGACGCGCATCGGGAGTTATGACGTGGGTCGCACGGTAACGAACATACTGGTGAGAAATGGCTACGCATTTGTCACCAAAAGCGTTGACGCAAGCTCACCCGAGGAGCTTCTCGTGTTGAATGTCAGCAATCCTACTGCACCCGCGCTGTCCGGATCGTTCGATGGTCCACAGTCAAATGCTCACGGTGAGAGCCTGTATGTGGTGGGTGATGAGCTCTACCTCGCACGATCCATATCGTCCGGTAGTGAGTTTTATCGTTTGAATATTGAAACACCGGCGACACCATCGAGTATTGATTCAAAAAATGTAGGATTGTCACTCTGGGGTATCGTCGTCAGAAGCGGCCGTGTATTTGCTCTTGCAAACGATGTGCTCACCAGCTTTCCGCTCTCTGATCCAACGGATGTGACCGATCTTACGGTCGCTGGCGATGGAGCCTCGCTCGACTGTGAAGGGAACAGCATCTATGTGAGCACCAACGTATCAGGCCAGGCGAGAATCTATGTTGTTGGACCATAATATGAAAAGAACACAGAGCGCACGCGCATTCACCATAATAGAAGTTCTGGTGTACATCGGCCTTTTCGCTATCGTCATTGGTGGCGCGGTCGCTGCGGTGTATCAAATTGTAGAATCATCGGGGCGTTCTGAGTCAAAAGCGCAGCTTCAAAAAGAAGGGGACTTTTTAATTGGAAAGATAGAGTGGGCGCTTTCAGGTGCGCGTGCATTTGAGATGCCCGGCGTTAATGTTTCAAACGCGGATGTGCTGATCGTGCGGCGCTGGGACGTAGCAAACGATCCTGTCGCGTTTGCACTGAGTGGCACTGATCTTACTATTTCTCGAGCGGGTGGAGCCGCGGTGGTGCTTAACAATACCAACGTCGCCATCTCCGACTTTCGCGTGAGTCACCTCTACGCGGGTGGCACCAACCCCGAGTCGATCACCGCAACTATCGATGTTCTCAGCCGGGCGCCAAATGGTATGCCGATCACGGCGACGTTTACCACCACAAAGTATCTACGAAAATAGTATGAACCACGCACACCTGTTCACACAACCTCGAGGATACGTTGCACTTATCTCCGCCATAGTTATCTCGACGGTCCTTTTGACACTCACGACAACCGTGTCCGCAGTTAACTTTGCAGGCCGCGAGAACGCGCTCTACGCCGAGTTTAAACACACGGCGAACGGCCTCGCAGAAAGTTGCATCAATCAAGCACTTTTAAATATCGCTGCAGATTACTCGTATACGGTTGCAGCACCGGTGGTCGTCTCTCTCTCGGGCGGGCTCGAGTGTTCAATCGAGTCAGTAACGTTTGGTGCTGAGACAAATCATCAAAAAACATTTACTATTCGAACCAAGGCAGAATATAGCGGTGCATATAGCGCCCTCAATGTGAGCGCGGCCGCGACTGATCCGTCCGCGTCGCCGTATGACCGTGGCACGATACTCGTCCGCGTCGCGATCATTAATGATGACGGCGGGACAGCGAGTGCAAACGCCACAGACATTACGGTGCCTATTGGCGGCAACGCATACCCCAGTTCGTTTGATGGCGACGTCTATTGGCGCACGGTGACGGTGGACGCCGGCTCATACGGCATACAGGCGACTGCCATCTCATCCTATACGCTCTCGTCATCGAGCGGGTGCTCGGGCACCGTTGCTGATGGAGAAGTGAAGCAGTGTACGTTCACGTTTGACGACACACCAACAACGGGGAAGATAACGATGAACGTCATCATCGTAAACAATGATGGTGGCGCTATGACCTCGATGCCAAACACAGTATTGGTGCTCACACACAATTCGACGGTAGTGAATCCGCAGGCGGGCATTCCCACAACGTATGCTCCAGGCTCGTATACGCTCACGGGCGCCCCACCCTCGGGTTATCACATCGGTGGGTACACAGGCAACTGTAATGCACAAAATTTGGCAGCAGGAGGCATGCTCGAATGCACCGTTTCGTTTGATGACAATCCACCGCCAGCACCAACATGCGCTGATACCATTATGATGCTCGACCGCACAGGATCAATGTCGACATCTGATTTATCTGATGAGCGCGCGGCGGCGTCGTCGCTTATCGCGCTGTATGAAAATCTTAATCCAAATCCGAGAATGGGTATCGGCAGGTTTGGTGCTATCCCCGTCGACGCGCAGGCATCTGCAGATTTACTCACCCCGCTCACTGCTGACTACACCAACTTCGCGAGTCTTTTGAATTCTGGCATTGTCCGTGACCCAGTGAGCGCCACCAACATAGCATCTGCAATAAATGTCGCACAGGCACAGTTTATAGCCAATGGCACACCTGGCTTTGAACGTGTGCTCATCCTACTTTCTGACGGCGGTGCGACGCTCCCGAGTGGTAGCACCTCACAAGTTTCTGAGGATAGACTGCCGTCGTCAAACGCTCCAGAAAGTGGCACTAACCAGTGGGTGTTGCCGTCTGGTGCATACGGCCTGGGCGCCGCGGCTGATAACGGCGGGCACAGTCACCGCTATGGCGATTTTGCTCTCAACATACCGTCGGGCGCGAGCATAACGACTTTGACGGTGTCTGCAGTTGCAAGCTCAACCGCTGTCATGAACCCTGGCATTGCACTTGACGATAATTTTGGTACGGGCATGTCGGCGAGTGACGTGCCCATGTGGCTTGAAGATTCTACGTCACCCGGTTCTGCAACACAAGCGCAAGCTCCGGTTGCACCACCATCAGACGACTCCGCAAGTCCTGATGGTGACAGATATGCAGTCATCAACGGCACTGGCGGGTGGATTTGTCGAAGTGTTGATGCGTCTGCTTTCAGCTTAGTCACACTTTCATATTATTGGCGAGGTGATTCACAGGCGAGTGTTTCAGACACTGCGCTCGTACAAGTTAAAACGTCAGGTGCCTGCTCTGATACGACAGGCTGGACTGACGTTGAGACGCTCACGCTTAATACTAATCCAACCGCTTGGCAAAATCGCTCTCCGTTCATACTCCCTGTCAGCAATGCGACATTCTTGCTAAAATTTCGAAATAATTCTAACAGCGCCAATGATGATCTTCGCGTTGATAAAGTAATGGTCGAAGGTGTGTCTGCACAATATTGTCAGCTCGGCGTGAGTGCGTCCTGGGACGGTGGTACTAATTGGTCGACAGAACAGGTACAAGGATTATCGGCTTCCACGGCGACGTACGGCTACACCAGTCTCGGGGGGCACACATGGGCTCCAAACGATTTTTCCAATCCAAATTTTAAAGTGCGTATTCGCGAGGTGCAGTCAGGCCCCACGTGTCGAGTTGATACGTTGTCAGCTAAAGTCGCGTACACGCTTCCAACGGCGAACCCATTCACTGCGGCATACGCCGCCGCTGACGCTGCAAAACTCGCCGGCACAAAAATATTTACCATCCACTTTGGCGCAAATGGAACGAGTGCGCCAGGGGGTAGCAATCAAAGTTATCTCGCACTCTTAGCGAGCGGATCGACACCAAATGCTCCATATCAGCCTGGCTCATATAATGACCCCGGCGGCATTGTGAACGGGAACACGGGGCTCATAAGTCCGACGGGCCAAGCGCCGGAAGGGACGGGCTTTGTTAACGCGACACAGGCATTTCAAGACGACGACGCCCCGGCAGAAGCGATCGACGGGGCAGGAAAGATCCAACAGTACTTTGGCTATGACATATCGATACCACCTAACGCGACTATCACGAACGTTGAAGTGGTGCCTAACTGGTGGGTTGAGAATACGACAAACACCAACACGCTCGGCATCCAAGTCTCATGGAATGGAGGTAGCTCATGGAGTTCTGTGCAAAACACGTCGGGTGATTCTACGTCTCACGGAAATACTGACACACTCGGTGGCATGTGGGGTAACGCATGGGCCCCCGTGCACTTTGCCTCGGGCAACTTTCGCGTGCGTGTGACCGCACTCTGCTCGGGTGGTGGCAGCCCATCGTGTGCAACCAGAGATTTCTACATTGATCACATCCCCGTACGCGTCTCGTACACGGCGATCGCAGAAAACTCAGATAGCGATAACTTTTTTATCTCACCGCAGGCAGGGGATATGCCCGGTATCTTCCGCTTTATTGGCGAACAGGTTTGTCCTGCCGCTGCAGCACCACCTATCATTACCACGCCAACGTCTGGAACCATTAACGTACTCACCAACGTGGTTAACGATAGTGGTACTGGCACAAAAGTGGCCGCTGACTTTATTTCAGTCGTTGACGACAATGGTGCGATCGTTCAGTTTGCAGGTAACAGTGTATCGCCTGGCTCATCGGTAATCGTGCAGGATCTCCACACGTACACCGTCAGCGTCAACGGCTCCCACGAGGGCTATGACATGACCATGTCGCCAGCCGCCTGCGCGAGCGGCACCATGGTCGCCGGCACCGTGCTCAACTGCACCATAACTTTGGACGATGTCCCTATTCCTACACCACCACCACCACCTCCGCCGCCCGCCATTGACATCGGGTCGTGGGAGGAGATATAGTGCCGGAGCAACTAAGGTGGAAGCTCCAGATATCAATTAAAAATTAGAAAAAAATGAAGTCAAATTTTATAAAAACAGCTCGAGCTTTTACCCTCATTGAAATCCTCGTGGTCATCGGCATCATCGCTGTGTTGGCAGCGATTGTCATCATTGCAATCAATCCGGCGCGTCAATTTGCACAAGCACGCGACTCACAACGAACTGCAAACCTGAACTCAATTCTTAATGCAGTCGGACAAAGAATAGCAGACAATAAAGGTGTATTCGCAGGTGTCGCAGCGGATGGTTCAATCTGTCCTACACTTCCAGCAAGTGCAACAGAAATATCCACCACCTCTCCTGCATCAGCCGAAACCTCAGCAAAGCTTGGATGCCTCACGCCAACATATATTCCAGAGCTTCCTGCTGATCCAAATGGTGGATCAGGACCGGGATTGATTGGTTATAAAATATATCAAGATACTAACGGACGAGTCCACTTGCTCGCAGATACGCCGGAGACCGCCATTCCACGTACTACGGCAATTGAGATCACCCGTTAGTAGGGTTAGAGACATTTTTCAAAAGGCCCGTTTGGAGCACAACCCAGGCGGGTTTTTTGCATCTCTGCTATGATGGCTGGATGACGACTCTGGTCACCAAGGCTGATAGCGACTACGAGCTCCTCGACACCGGCGAGGGCGAGAAGATGGAGCGTTTTGGCGAGGTCGTTTGTGTGCGGCCCGACCCGGAGGCGTTGTGGAAGCGCCGGATAGAAGCCATAGAATGGCGGCATGCCGACGCGCGCTATGAGCGGAAAGGGGAGAAGGGGTCATGGAAGGAGCGCAGAGCACTGCCAAAATCGTGGCCCATACAATTTGGCAGCATGACGCTCTCTGTTAGACTCACGTCCTTTAAACATGTGGGTGTTTTCCCCGAGCAGCTTGCTAACTGGGAGTGGATACGCGGCCGGGTGAAAAAATACAAAGCACCAAAAATACTTAACCTTTTTGCATACACGGGGGCCGCGAGTATCGCTGCTGCACAGGCTGGCGCTGACGTGACCCACGTTGATGCGTCAAAAGTTGCAGTCGAGTGGGCGCGTGAGAATGCGCGACTGTCAAAACTCGCTGATGCCCCCATCCGTTACATTGTGGACGACGTATCTGCGTTTGTGGCGCGCGAGGTGCGACGGGGCAGTCACTACGATGGCATCATTCTTGACCCACCCGCGTTTGGTCATGGACCAAAGCGCGAGCTCTGGAAGATTGAAAAATCATTTCTCCCCTTGATGCAGGACATCGAAAAATTGTTGTCGCCGGGTGCTGACTTCGTACTTATCTCTGGCTACTCGTCTGGCTATTCGCCATTAATGTTGAAACACAATCTCTTAGGGCTTAAAACGGCGCGCGGGGGCGAGATAGAAATAGGGGAGCTCACCATCGAAGAGTCACCGTCAAAGCCGCCCCCAATGCTCGTCTCTCAAGTAGACTAGGCCCCGCGGCGCTTGCTCCCCGCCGGCATCTTTGGCCGCTGGAGTCGATAACGAGCGCTCTAGACAAAAATACATATATATGGTATTGTGTTCCAATGCCAAAACGAGAGAAAGGGCCACAGCTTGAGCGGATGCGTCTCAAGCCAAAGTGGACAATTGATGGTAATGGGCAGGTGATTAAAATTGGAGACACCGTGACACACCACATCAAGTTTAGAAAGGGGAAGGATCGCCTCATAACGTCTGTGAAAGGGTGGAAGATAGACTACATCTTCGCCTATAGTATCGTCGGTGAGGATAGGGTGTATTTGACGCGGGTTGAAATTTCGCATCTCGGATATGCTAAAAAGATCGTCGGCTCTGACACTGTCGTTCTTGAACGACCCTCGTAGGTGTTCGCTAGAAACGAATTTGACAAATATATATACTATGCTATGATTGATATATGCCTGAGTCACACGAAGGAAGGGGTAGCAACCGAATGACGCCTGCGCAGAGGAAAGCCAAATTATTTGGGAGCCTCCAGGCGGAGCCGAAATCTCTTGAACTCAAAAAAAGAAGTCCGAGCAGGCGAGAAGCAAACAATCCTGAGGGTAAGGGAGGTGGTCAAGTGGGTCCAAAAAAGAACCGTACTGATGCAGTTGTACTAAGGCCTACGTTACCCAAATAAATCGTATTGCTTGAATTTAATCATGGCACATTCATCTGAAAAGGGAGGCGCGGGGGCGGAGAAGCCGCTCACCAGAGCACAGAAATTAAAAAGATTAAGACGTGACATTTCTGCCGAGCCGGCGGGTGACCAAAGAAGGGTGTTAGGTACAAAATTCGTACACTCTGGTACAAGCCGTATCCGCAATCCAGAGGGTGTGAGTGCAAAACGAAAACGTAAAAAGAAGAATCGAGTTGACTGCGAGGAGTAGTCTTATAGCTTTAGGCCAAGTCCAGTTTTGAGGAGGTAGAGTGCGATGACGATGAATATCGCCGTAAGTGCGAGGAGAACTGCTGACGCGGTCCACAGTGACACGTCAGAGAAGCCGAGAAAGCCATAGCGAAAGCCGTTGATGAGATAGAACACAGGGTTTAAGTAGGTCAGTGTCTGAAACAGAGGAGGTAGGGAGTGTGCAGAATAGAAAACGCCACCAAGGTAGACGAGGGGTGTCAAAACGAACGTGGGGATGATGGTGATACCATCAAAGTTTTTTGCATAAATGCCGTTAATCAAACCGCCAAGAGCAAAGATAATAGACGAAAGTAAAAAGAAGTAGAGAATCACCAACGGGTGCGCGAGGTGCGGCAGTGCAAAAACCATAGATACAATAAGTACGGCGACGCCCACAATCGCTGAGCGAAATATGCCCGCAGACACAAACCCGGCGATGATAACCCAGGGCGGCGTTGGCGACACGAGTATCTCGTCGATAGAGCGCGCGAAGAATTTTGAAACAAAGAACGTCGTCGCCACGTCGGTGAAGGCGTTGGTGATGATGGCGAGCATAACGAGTCCTGGCACCACAAACTGCATATAGGTGTAGCCGTTAATGTCTCCGATTTGTGAGCCCAAGATTGTACCAAAAACGGTGAAGTACAAAACAGACGTGACGAGGGAGGGCAGTATCGTCTGTGGCCAGATGCGAACGACACGCACCATGCCCTTGCGCACGATCGTGTAGTAGGAGATAAAAAGTTTTTCGAGTGGCATGGCCGTTAATTAATTAGTTATTTTTCTTGAGTGAGTTTTACAAAAACTTCTTCGAGCTTGCCGCCTCTGAATGCAGACGACTCTTCCATACCGTCGTGGAGTGCGAGTACTTCTGCCATCGTCCCTTGTGCGACGATGAGTCCTTTGTTGATAATCGCGACATTTTTACAAAGCTGCTCGGCTTCTTCGAGATAGTGTGTGGTGAGGAGGATGGTGAGTCCACCCTTAGTGAGTCCCTTCAAGTACTCCCACATGGATCGACGAAGTTCGACGTCAACGCCTGCTGTTGGCTCGTCGAGGATGAGAAAGCGCGGCTGATGGATGAGTGCGCGGGCGATCATAAGGCGGCGCTTCATACCACCCGAGAGCGCGAGTGCGGTGCCATACATTTTGTCTTTGAGGCCAAGGTCTTCAAGTATTTTTTGCGCACGCGGCAGGGCCTCACTCCGGGGCACGCCATAGTAGCCAGCTTGGTTAACGACGATATCGATAGGGCGCTCGAATGGGTTGAAGTTTACTTCCTGACCAACAAGCCCAATCTGAGCCTTCGCGAGATTTGTCTCGGTGTCAGTGTCGTGACCAAACACAGATACGCTGCCTCCTGTTTTTGAGACGAGCCCGGTGACGATACCGATGAGTGTTGTTTTACCGGCGCCGTTAGGGCCCAAGAGTGCAAAAAAGTCTCCCTCGGGCACGGTGAGCGATACGCCTTTCAGGGCCTCTGTGCCCGAGGCATACTTTTTAGCTATATCTTTTACAACGAGTGCGTCAGCCATAGTTATATATCTTTAAGTGGTAGAGAACCCATGAAGTCGTTTTTGCCAATGTCTATGCCGTTCTTTCGGAGTAGATTATACGCAGTTGAAAGATGGAAGTAAAAGTTGGGCATTGCATACTCGATTGCGTACTCGAAGCCCGTCATATACTTGCCAGCAAAGTACGGCAGTGTCGTCTTAATGTCTTCCTTTCCAATAATCTGCTCTGGTTTGACGGACTGAACAAATGCAACAGTCTTGGCGATGCGCTCACGGAGCTCGGCGAGAGTCTTCTCGTTGTCCTCGTGCTTCGGACTTTCAATCTCGGCGAGACGTGCGGTGAGCCCTTTCGCGTTGTCACAGGCGACCTGGACCTGTTTTACAAAAGGGAATTGATCAAAAATGATGTGGTCAGACAAAAGCGCGTGCTCGAATGTCGATCGAGACGTTTTTTTACTGTCTGCATGCTTCTCTGCCTTCTCGAGTATCATCGAGAGTGCTTGCAGGTGTTTGAGTAATGATGGCACGGTGACCGTGTAGAGGTTTGTTTGTTGCATGAACGAGAAGATTAGAACGTTTAGTGTATCACGCGGCTCTGTCGGATGCTATACATCATCACCAGTATGACTAAGAAAAGTGAAAACGAAGTGAATGGAAATGTGATATATCCAAACTGCAAGAATGTTTTGTCAGCACAATCAACGGTCTCCATCACCGCTGGGCACGGAAAGAGATCGACTCCACCCATCTGCAAGTAGTGGTGATAGAGTGCGATCACCGCGCCCACGGCGGAGAGCGCTATCGCATACAGGGCGATGCCCTTGTCGTGGGTGTAGAGCGCGATCGCAAACAGGACAACCTGTGGGTACAAAAACGCGCGCTGGAGCCAGCAGAGGCCGCAGGGGTCAACCAAAAGCACCTCAGAGTAGTACAGTGTGAGTGCGGACCCAACGAGCGTGAGGACAAACGCGAGCGCGAGGCCATACTGATCAATTTTTGCTCGTACCAATCGAGAAAACCAATTATCTGTGGCGAGCGCAAACAGTATTTTGAGCGCACCAATGTTCAGGAGCACGGTACCAATGGCGAGTAGCCAGTTTGCAGTCGTGATATCAAGCATAGGCTACTCGGGGAGCGGGCAGTTTGTTTGTGTCGCCAAGTCAGCGAGAGGGATGGTCCCGGTCGTTGTCGCGCCGTTAATGACCCACGTTGGATAATTCTTAATGCCGTTATCAATACAGACGAGTGTCTGACCCTTTCCATCCGTTGTCGAGCACTCGACGTAGGGGAGAAGCGTAGCCGCGTCACCAAACATTTCTTTCTGTTCTTTGCAGTGCGGGCACCACCACGCGCCAAAAAATGTCGCGCCAGAATCCTTTATACACTGCGCAAATGTTGTGTATTTTCCAGCGGGGACAGTGGTCGTTGCTGGTTCTGCCGGCGCTATAAACGATATACCAATTGCAGCAACGATAAGAAGTACGACGCCTCCGATGATTAGTTTTTGATCCATATGCGATTTATTATTACTCCACTTAGAGTGTACCATGAGGGGTAATGAAGCGCGAAGACGTTGATTTTAAAGGACTGCCCGACACACCCGGGGTGTACTTTTTTGTCGCATCTGACGGGACGACCCTCTATGTCGGTAAGGCGACGAGTCTGCGCGATCGCGTGCGCAGTTACTTTGCAAATGATCTCACCCTCGTCCGCAGTCCTTTAGTGGCGAAGGTGGTTGTGCAGGCAGCGAAGGTCACCTTTGAAGCATGTGATTCTGTCTTGGAAGCGTTGATACTTGAAGCAAAGTACATTAAAAAATTAAAACCAGAAGGAAATACCGCACAAAAAGATGATAAGAGCTGGGCGTATCTCGCCGTCACGAACGACATCTACCCCCGATTTCTTATCTTTCGCGGTAGAGAGCTACAGACTGTTCTGGCGCCAAAAAAAATAAAAAATCTGTACGGACCATTTATGTCGGGAGCATCCTTGCGCGAAGCATTAAAAATCGTGCGGCGCATCTTTCCATTTTTTGATACCGAGTTTGAGGTGGACGGCGCGCTCTCCACTGCACAAAAGAAAAAGCTCGCATTCAACCAATCTATCGGTCTCTATCCGCGTACGCTCGATCGGACAGCGTACCTTCGCACCGTGCGGAGCATCGAGCTGATTTTTGCAGGCAAGATGAAATCGCTGTTACAGGACCTTGAGCGTGACATGCACAAAGCTTCAAAAGCAGAGAAGTTTGAGGAAGCTGAGATCTATAAGCGACAACTGTTTGCACTCCGGCATATCCACGACGTTTCGCTGATAAAAGACGAGAGCCGAGCACCGTCATCCACCGAGTTTCGCATCGAAGCATACGATACCGCGCATTTGCGCGGCGAGGCAGCGCGCGGGGTGATGGTGGTCGTCGTTGATGGCGAGCCAAAAAAGAGCGACTATCGGATATTTACTATTCGTAGCAGCAAAGCGGGGGATGATTATGCTGCACTCAAAGAGGTATTGGATAGACGCCTCGCACACACTGAGTGGCCGATGTCCCAACTCATTGTGGTGGATGGGGGGAAGGGGCAGCTCGCTGTGGCGCGTCGTGCTGTTAGAGATGCGAAGAAAAATATCACGGTGTGTGCGGTAACAAAAAATGAACGCCATAAGCCAAAACAGATCGTCGGTCCCAAAACGCTCGTTTCAAACCACAAATCATCAATATTGCTCGCAAATAGCGAAGCCCACCGTTTTTCTATCACTAAACATCGCCGCGCGCTCCGCAAAGGTCTCGCGCCGCGCCAATATTGACACATGTTGTCTGATGTGGTATTATACCACGGTTATGGAACTGGCGTTCGCACGCACCGGATACGTCTATGAAAGTCAGGGTATTTCAGCTTCACGTGCATTTGCGTCTCGGCGCATTGGTCACTTACGAGAAAGACTTCTGGTCTCACCGATAGGCTACGCATCAGTTGCGGGACTTATCGTCGGCGGCTTCTCAGAATTCATGACTGTGCTGTGGCGTTTGTTCGATAGCATCTCAACGTACTCTGCGCATGCGCCCATTCCGTTTGAAATCGGGACAGTGTTTGGCGCTTCAGACTTTATACATGCGCTCATACCCGCGCTGGGCATATTGGATGGCGGTTTGACCGTGATGGTCGCGAGCTTGGTGGTCCGTTACGGCCTTATGTACCTTATAGAAACAAAAAGACCGGTGGTAGCCGGCATCACCGGGCTTCGACGTGGTCGAGTCAAAAGACTCGCACGCAGGATGTCTAAAGTAACTTCAATGCGAAAATTAGAACCAGGTTTTAAAGGAGGTATAGCCGATATTCAAAATGGTCGAGCCCACATGGCGGTAGCATTGAGAAGTAAATTAAAAAACTCAATTTGGGCGCATGAGCTCGGCCATATCATCGCGTTCCATGTGACCGGAGGTCACGCTGACGCGCTGTCGGGGTACAAAAATCTGCCGGGGGCGCGTGACATGTATACCGTCTACGAAAAACATTATCCAAAATCCGCAAATCACATTCCGTGGGAGGAGGCCTTTGCAGAATTTTGTGAGCAGTATATGCGCCACCCCCATATCACCAAATTGATGTATCCAAAAGGTTGTAGACTTCTCCGCCGCATCGTCAATAACTCGCCGGCAGGGCAGTTTATACAGTTTGCTTAAACAGACAGTGTTTTACCGGCACTAAACTGGATTTTGCGCGGTACACTATAGGTATGCGAACCGTGGCTATTTTACGTGGTGGGCCAAGCGAGGAGCATGACGTGTCTCTTAAAACTGCACACACTGTGCGAACGCACCTCTCAGGCCGTGCGCGGTGCATCGACATCTATATAGACAAGGCGGGCACCTGGCATGTACGCGGGGTACCGACGACGCCAGACCGAGCACTCACTGGGGCAGACACCGTTTTTAACGCTCTCCATGGGACGTATGGCGAGGATGGGACGGTGCAGAGGGTACTCGACCGCTTGGGGGTCACGTACACAGGCTCGGGTGCACTATCCTCTGCGATGGCTATGAATAAGCTTCTTTCTAAAGAGTTAGCCGCAAAAGCTGGCATTAAGGTGCCGCGGCACCTCGTGATAACCGCCACACCTGACCTCGATGAGCAAATTCTTGTTATCTTTCGCTCGTTTCCTATGCCAGCGATAGTAAAACCGGCCGCGAGCGGCTCATCCGTTGGCGTGACCTTAGCGAGAAGCTTTCAGGAGTTTTCTGATGCGATACGGGGCGCGTTTAAGTATTCTAAAGATGTACTCGTTGAAGAGTACATCCGCGGCCGGGAGGCGACCGTGGGCATCATCGATGGGTGGCGTAATCAATCGCAGTATGCACTGCCGCCGGTTGAAATAATTATTCCAAAAACATCGTTGATTTATGATACCAATGCAAAGTATGGTGGCATGACCGCGCACGTAGTCCCCGCGCAGCTTGAACGAAGTGACACTGATGCACTTCTTGATGCGGCGCTCTTGATGCACAACGAGTTACAACTTCGCGATTACTCTCGTTCAGATTTTATTGTAACGCCGCGAAGTGGTGTGTACTATCTTGAAACAAATTCGTTACCGGGCTTGACAGCGGATTCAAACTTTCCAAAATCGATCAAAGCAGTTGGTGGTGACGTCGGTCAATTTATTGACCATCTGGTTGATTTGTCGTCGAGTCGAAAGTAGTTATACACAGTTCAATTTTTTCAACAAGTGCCAAAGCACGCGTTGATTTGAAAAAAGTGGATAACGTACAAGCATCCGCTGTAATCGGTATGATAATTTGCCGTCATAGCTCCATGAGGAGACATTATAATTAAAAATAAAAATTATTATGCAACGAATTTTATTAAGTTTAGGACTGCTCGTGTTTGTCGGCGCGCTCGTTGTTTCATCAACTGGTGCGTTTTTTTCAGACACAGAAACGTCAACAGGTAACACGTTCACCGCGGGTGATATCGATTTACAAATCGATAACGAAAGTTACGCGCTCGACTTTAACATCCCAACGTTTCAGGGGACTCCAACGGGTGCGCTGGTTGCAAATCCTGCAAACTCGTGGTCACTCAAAGATCTCGTTCCGGGTGTTGACCACTTCTTTACGTTTGATGACGTGAAGCCGGGCGACTACGGCGAGGATACGATCTCGATCCACGTTGGATCAAACAACGCGTGGATGTGCGCAGCAGCTCGTCTTACCGACGACTCTGATCAGACCTGTACTGAGCCAGAAGGTGATGATGATGCAAATTGTGCTGAACCAGGTCTTGGACTTGGTGAGCTCGATGACGTTATCCAATTTGCATTCTGGGTAGACGATGGTGACAACGTCTATGAACCAGTAGCCGGAACCGGCGGTTCTCCAGAAACAATCTTCCTTGGTGGCCCAATTGGAAACTTGGATGACGCGGGGCAGATCCGTCTTGCCGACTCATCAGGCAGCATCCTTGGTGGTACTGCACCAATCCCTGGTGAGACGACCTTCTACATCGGCAAAATCTGGTGTGCGGGTACATTGACTCCAGGCGCATTGGTTCAGGATGGTCTGAACACAGGTTCTCCGTTGACTCTCGGCACA
>JBBTWN010000022.1:0-18800 GCA_038062735.1 Patescibacteria group bacterium | reverse complement strand
GAGACGCGACGCACCGACAATCCAATTGTTAAAACAATCGCGGAAGGAACGCCGCTCGCCTTCTATCGTGCTGAACGAGAACTTAGAGAAACGTACCAGTATCCGCCCTACGCGACTTTCATTGGACTCACCTGGGGTGGCACGCCCGCAATCTGCGATGCGCTCGCCGCGAAGGTGCGCCAGGCGTTTTCTGGGTATGACGTCGTAGGTCCTCTGCCTCGCGAACAGCTTAAAAAAAACGAATGGCGAGAGCGCGCAGTGATACGCCTTCCACGTACTTTCTGGCCACAGCAGACTCTTACCGAGCTCATACATGCTCTCCCGCCCGCTATTCATGTCGTCATTGACCCCGACGATATTGTTTGATGCCATGCGCAGAGATGGCATACTGAAGCTATGACGATTGTGGTAAACGGCGCGCCAGTGCTTCGCGCGATTGCACGCGAAGTCCCCAAATCGATGTTCAAGTCACCAGAGCTCAAAGCGCTTCTTGCACGCATGAGCGATGAGCTTCGTAACACCGAGCTCGGGGTGGCCATCGCCGCTCCACAGATTGACGAGTCATGGCGAATATTTGTTGTCCGCGGTTTTGTCATGAGGGATAAACAACGGTCACCCGAAGACGAGGATGTCGCGTTCATCAATCCAATCTTGCTTCGCGCATCAAAAAAGAAAGTGGCATTTGACGGAGAGGGCTGCCTCTCGGTCCCCGACGTATGGGGAACGACACAACGATCGACTAAGGCTGTCGTTCGTGCACACGATATGACCGGTAAAAAGTTTGAGCGCGGCGGAACTGGCCTCATGGCACAAATTTTTAAACATGAAATTGATCACCTGAACGGCATACTCTTTATCGACCACGCGACCGATCTCCATACGCGCACGAAAGCTGACCGTGACCGTGAGGCGCGCAAGCAAGATGACCTCCATGAGTAAATCTATAGCCTACTTTGGCACGCCTCGCTTTTCGACTCTCGTGCTCGACGCGCTTCGAGATACACCGTATTGTCCGGCGCTCATCATAACCACTCCTGACCGGCCGCAGGGTAGAGGGCTAGCCATGACCGCATCCCCAGTCAAGGTGTGGGCAGAGACGAACGGCATCCCCACCATCACTCCTGAAAATTTAAAAACTGATCCTGAACTCGATATATTCGCCAATTCTGAATGGGATCTTTTTATTGTTGCCGCGTACGGAAAAATACTGCCCACAGAAACACTATCACTCCCCGCGCATGGATGTCTCAATGTGCACCCATCGCTCCTCCCCCGCTATCGTGGTATGTCACCCATTGAGTCGCAAATACTAAACGACGAACGAGTTGTCGGCGTGTCAGTGATACGTATGGACGAAGAAATGGATCACGGCCCCATTCTTGCTCAAGCGTCGATTGTACCTGACCCTTGGCCGCCGCGCACTCGTGATCTTGAAGATGTTTTGTGGCATGAAGGGGGTCTCCTACTTACAGAAGTAATCCCCGAATACCTTGCGGGAACAATGGAACCAGGCACCCAGGATCACTCGCTTGCCACATACACAAAAAAAATGACCAAAAACGATGGGTTGATTGACTTGACTGCTGATCCTTACACCAATTATCTTAAATACTGTGCGTACGATGAATGGCCAGGCACATTCTTCTTTAAAAACAAAAAACGGGTAAAGGTAACACAGGCGGAGTTTGTTGACGGCCACTTTATCATACAGCGAGTGATCCCTGAAGGGAAAAAAGAAATGGCGTATGCTGATTTTGAACGCGTCTAACGGCCACCCATACTTCTAAAAAACTCTTTGACACGCGCAGCGCCGCGTCGGATAAAGTCGCGATGTTTCGTGATTTTTTTTCTCAGTTCAGTCCGCAACTCATCAACACACTCATCAATAGCAGCGTGGAGCGTGACGTTTCTCGCTTCAGCGCGGAATGTGCCGTCACGGGTCGCGAGGTTCATTTCTGCACGATACTCGGGGCCCGCTCTCGTTCCACTCGCACCCAGTTCAATATCGAGTTTCGCCAACGAATCGTTTTGATGAATAAGACGCTCTATCTTCTGCAGGCGTTCATCTGTGTATGACGAGAGTTCATCTGTCAGCACGACTGAACCGGTGGCTTTGTACGTCTTGTGCATAGTACTTAGTATACTCTTCTCAGACTGTCCCTAGATACGGGATGCCGATCATACGCCTCCGGCGATTACGGCCGAACGACTGCCCAGACGAGGCGAGGAATATTGTGTGTTTCCCGAACTTATGCTCAAGCGTGTCAATAACTTCATAAACGTTCGTCTCTGATATCCGTCGCTCAGTGTTCTCAAACAAATCACCCTGTTGGATGGTGTCTTCACGAACATTTGAAAGTGTCACTCCAGTTGCGCGGTACAGTACCTGCGGTCGAAAGTTTTTTTCAAATGCTGACCCCACCCCCGCGAGAATCTGGCTCGGGATATTGGTGTGATTTACTAACTCTATTTCAAAGCGTCGGTACTGGAACTCTTGCGATTTCAAAAAACAAAGGGCTCGCTTTGCAATGAGCCCGTGTGACCGTGCTCGTGCACAAGCAGTTTCTATATTTTTTGAGAGCTGTGAAAATATAAATGATTTATCAGTTGTGGGCGGGCGAAACGTACGCGTGGAAGCGATAGACTTTTGAAGATCAGAAGACTCGGGGTCGACCACATACAAGGATGTACCGCGAAGTTCTGTCCACAATTTTTGGTGCGGGCGGGCCATGTGTTCAACTACCCACCACTCTGGCTGATCGATAAACTGAAGCGCTGTTTCAATTTTGTTTTTATACAAAAACTGCGCCGTGGCACGGCCAATACCCCATATGCTCCCCACAGACACTCGTTCTAAATACTCGCGCTCGGTATTCTCTCTGATGCAGACGAGACCTGAGGGTTTCTGATACTTTGATGCGACCTTGGCGAGCACCTTGGTCACTGCTAAGCCAACAGAAAAACTAATCCCGAGCTCAGACTCCAACGATTCTTTAATAGAAGCCGCTATTTCTTCATATGTTTTTTTTAATACAGTCTGCATATCAGTTATATCTGCAAAACACTCATCGACCGAGTACTCCTCAACGACTGGTGTGTAACGACGGACAATAGCATACATTCGACGTGCAAACATCTCATAGAGGTCGTAATCTCCTGGGAGTATGACAACGTCAGGGAACATTTTTTTAATCTGATAGACGGGCATCCCGCGGGTTACACCAAGTCGTTTTGCCTCGTAGGTGAGTGCAACAGCAATACCACGAGAGCCTCCAACCACCATAGGTTTTCCGCGTAAAGATAGATTTTTTGCTACCTCGCACGATGCAAAAAACGCATCACCGTCAACGTGAATTATTGCTCTCGGGTAGTCACTGGACGAGCCCGCCGTGGATGTAGCATTCATACACTTGAACGTTGTTTTTGTATATCCGCTCCACGCCAACAAAATTTTCTATTCTGGAGCGCATGAACTCAACTTCATAACGTAAACCGCTCGCAGCGTCCACAAGAGTATCACCTCGAACAGGAAGCACGGGATGCCTGAGCCGAAGCGCCTCATGGAGAAAGCCGTATATTTCTTTTTTATCGTCAGTGTTTATCAAAAATCCAAAATAATTCATCACCCACACCACTTTATTTTGGTAGTACACCAACTCCTCTCCACCACCGTCATGATCCCACGCATATGAGTCGAGATATTTCCACTCACCGCGCTCATACGAAAATTCATCGCACCCCGGCCTATACAGTGTCGCGTTTGGCATCACGCCAGCCTTTAAATACGTATTCATCCCAGCCTCGTGAATAAAATCTTTCAATTCCTGTTCGTTCATACATTCACAACATTAGTAGTAAAGTTGACCTGGTGCGGCGGAACGCCGAGTGATATGCCATAGTCTTGTGCAGCCTGATATTCTTCTCGCTTGGTGCGATCAATGACAAAAATTTTGTTTTTAAAAATAATGTAGTGCACCGTGTCGGTCTTAAAATCTGCATACCACGATGTCTGGTGTGCGCTTTCTATCGCCAGCTGAACCGCTTTCGCAAACTCTGCAATCTGGGTGTCCGGTACCTCGATGGTGTGTAGGTGCCACTCCGTAAGCCACGGTGTACCAAAGCGCTCAGTGACCTGCTCAACCTCAGTCTGCAAAATCGGAAACAGATTCAATACGTCTTTACTCTCCAGCGACTCCTCAATAATGACTCCACGAAACATACCTACTTCAGCTTCTGGTATATCACCAGTTTATAGCGGTCAGGGTCGCGGATGACAAACTCGCGATGTCCCCAGGGCCAGTCGCGAGGTTGGGTCGATGGTGTGAGTCCTTTATCTTTGAGAGATTTGTAGTATTCGTCGATGTTCTCGACTTCTATATTGATGTAGAGCCCAATACCTTTAGGTTCGCCGAACGCCTCTTCTTCAAATTGCTTTCCTTGTTTCTTTGATTCTTGTTTATCCATAAACTGGAGCCGCATGGATTCGAATGCAAACTCAACAGTCACTGCATCACTGCGAGTTTTCTGAAATCCGAGCTTTGTATAAAAATCAATCGTCGCCACAAGGTTAGTCACGTAGAACCCAAGAATGTTTATTCCTTTGATCATAGTTAGATTTAATATTTTCTAATAACTGCTTTGACGATTGCTTCGACGGTGAGACCATTCTCGGGATAAATCGGCTGATAGTTTTTATTCGCTGGCATAAGATACGCTTGCCCGTTTTTTTTCTGATAGTACTTCATCGTAAATTCGCCGTCGACGTTTGCAATAACAATTTGTCCGACCTTTGGCTCACGTCCGCGCTCGACTAAGACCAGATCCCCCTGGTGAATGCCTGCATCGATCATCGAGTCCCCCTTTACTTTAAGCATGAACGTCGCTTCTTTGTTTCCAATCAAATATTCATCGAGACTCAGAGAATCCAATACTTGTTCTTCTGCGGGTGATGGAAAGCCGGCCTCAACGTATCCCAAGAGCGGTACCTCGCCATATAATTTTTGCGGAATCAATCTTCCTCGAGTATCTTTTGATAACGATCCATCCATAATTAACTTTGAAAGCGCGTAGTGCACAGCGCTTTTTGTTTTGTAGCCAAACAGCTTCATCATCTCGCTATAGCTCGGCATTCGCCTATTGGTCCTGTAAAACAATGTAAGTCTAGCTTTTGATATGGGCATATCCTTAGTATATAGAACGTTCGTTCTAATACAAGGTATTACCACTCGGCACCTGTGGATATACTACAATCTTATTTAGGTTCTATTTTCGTTTTCGTTTTTTCTCACGACGAGAAGCTCTGGCATCAGGATCATCAAAAGAACTCATGTGTACTGAGCCGAGATTGCCCGTTATCGCTGCTGGAGTGAGTCCAACGAGACAGAGTCCAGCTACAAGCAGCTTTCCGATGCCCACTACTGTTCCTATAGGAAACGGCTACTTTTCAATATCTTTAGAAAAAGCTGATCGCGCATTATACGACATCGTCCGTACCAGTGTGTCGTTTATCTGTCTATCTGATTCGTATTTTGAGCGCATGTCCATCGGCGATGGGGCCGAGTGACTTGGGACGAAGAACTCGTCCACCATCTCGCGCCATTGTATACTATTATACATCATTTGTCAAGTCCCTCTTTTTAACTTTGGGGGCTATCGTGCAGCCCTGAGCACGTCCCACATGCCAGGGTCGGCGAGACCATCGAATTTAAAAACGGCGACGCCACGAACGCCCAACTTTTTAGCCAGAGCGATTTTATCGACGATCGCGCCTGCATCCGACCACACCATGAACGTTGATGACGCAGTCATGAGTGTCATTTCGCCAGACTCACCACGGACCGGCGCGCCACCAAGCGCGAGCGCCGTATCAGGATTAAATGCCCGAATGTGTTTGTATGTATACTTCCCCGCTTCATCTATCGTGAACGAATACTCGCGCCCGTAGGTCGGGATGCCAAGAACAATTTTTTTGAGCGGGATATTTTTTGCCGTTTCAAAAATTACTTTTTCAACCCACGCTGCATCGGCGACCGGAATATACGGCGCACTCCGCGCGGCGTTCAATCTAAGGTCAACCGTGCCCTGGTCATATGCCATGATGCGGACTCGGTCGCAGTATTTTCCAATCTCCTTGTGATCATTGGCATACTGTGTCGCGGATGCAGGAGCCTGACCGAGATAACGCGAATCAAGTGGCGTCCGCGCTTCGATCGAGCACATGACCCATTTGTTCCCCATCTTTGTATACAAACCTTTTAGAAAGAGTGAAAAGTATTCTTTGGTGCGCGCCTGCTTTCCTTCAAAATTGATATCTATACCGTCATAGCCTTTTGTTTTTACCAGATTTGCTATCTCGGTTGCAAGCGCACGGCGTTTCTCTGTATTTGAAAGTATTCGATGTATCGCTTCGCCATCAGACCACATGACAGTGGGGATGACGCGCACTTTTTTCTTTTTAGCGTCAGCAATGAGCGCTGGCCACGGCGCTTTTTCTATCGCCAGCGTATCAGCGAGCGTGCCATTACTTTTGACCGAGTAGCCGAACGGGTTAATCTCGGTGATCTGGTCGAGATGTGCGGACACGTCTGCAATGCCCGTCGCTGCGCGCCAATACGGTATCCAACCTGATACCTCAAGCGAAGCAGCAAAAACAGTACTCGGACTCAACAAAACGAGCAGAACGCTGCCGACAAATAGTCTTATCCACATAGGAGCTCTCTGTAGACGAATTCTATCACGATGATACACTGCCTCCATACCCGTAAACATTTTTCATGAAGCACACCCTCTTTATCCTGGCACTCGTTCTACTCGCGGCGAATGCGACTCCAGCGCTTGCTGCCGCTAATCTCATTTCAAATCCGTCTCTCGAAGCAGGTACCACCATCCCGACTGGTTGGAGCAAGGTCGTGTGGCCAACGACCAACAAAGCGACGTTCACTTATCCGTCTGCCGCCTCTCTTGGCACGCGCGGAGCAAAAATATCGGTGACCACCTACAAATCAGGTGACATTTTTTGGATGCCACTGACTGCTGCGGTTACTGCAAATACTGAGTACACCTGGAGCGGTCAATCAAAAAGCACGGTGCCGGTCACCATCGTCGCCACGTATACCCGCTCAAGCGGCGGCAACGCATATGAAACTCTAGGCACGGTGCCGGCGACGACTACCTGGGCGACATTCAGTAAGAAAATAAAAACACCGGCAAACACTACGGGCGTTCGCATCCAACATGTCATCCGTGCTGTTGGTACCCTCGAGATTGATAATTACTCATTAGTGCTCGGAGCTCCAGCTACTTCTACCCCTCCACCTCCGCCACCACCAGCCGCACCAACGCTCACTTTGAGCGCCTCGCCACTTAGCATCATTGCAGGCGCTACGTCAACGCTCGTCTGGGCATCAACCAACGCCACGTCCTGTGCGGCATCAAACGGGTGGGGCGGCGGCAAGACTCTTGCCGGTAGCGAAATCGTCTCACCACTTGCTACTACGACCTACGTGCTTGCCTGCGCAGGCGCAGGTGGGACGATGACACAACAAGTAATAATTGGGGTAACACCAGCGGTGCCTCCGCCTCCACCGCCGCCAAGCGAGTGGACTGAGGGCATGGTGACATTGTCGTTTGACGACGCATGGCGTTCGCAATACATCAATGCGCTCCCCATCCTGCAGGCATCTGGACTTAAGGGGACCTTCTATATTTTAACCGAAGGGATACAGGGAGGATGGGACGACTACATGACTCCTAGCATGGTACAAGCTATCGCAACAGCAGGGCATAACATTGAGGGGCATACCATTACGCACCGCGACCTTGCCTCGCTTTCAAGCTCGCAGATCGACCAGGAGATCAAGAATTCCAAGAGTTACATTGAGAGTCTGACAGGCACCGTTGTACGTTCGCTTGCCTACCCATACGGCAGTTACAACACGCAAGTTATTGGACGCGCGCAAGCGGCAGGATATACCAATGCACGCACCGCTGACCCGACAGTACCATTCGGGTTCAACACCAAGGACACACCAAAATACGAACTTAACAGTTTCTCACCAACGACTGGAGTTTCAGTCACCGCAATGAAAGCAGCCATAGATCAGGCGAAAGCAAATAAACAGTGGTTCATCTTCTCATTCCACGAGATTGAGAATGGCAACAGCGACGAGTACGCAACCACACTTGTGCGCTTCCAAGAAATAATTAACTACATCAAACTCGTGGGTATCAAAACGGTTACAGTTCAAGAGGGTGTCGCGCTGATGACGCCCTAAACAATGGCAACCGTAGACTAGTAGACGGTGATAGAACCACTCGGGTTCGACTGTACGTTCGGATTGCTGAAGATAAACAGGCCCGTCTTGAACAAAGAAACTTGAAAGCTCTTTCCTTTAGCCACCGCAGTCGGCTGATTGATCAGCTTATAGTAATCGCTTGAATCCTTGGTGTTTGCAATGATGCGCATGGCACCGCTCGACTTATTAACAAAACGAACCTCCTCTCCTGCCTGCACTTTAAGCGATGCGGGTGAAAAGCCGCCATCGGTAAAGATAACCTCGGTAACCCACACATTGTTTTCAAGTGAGCGTGCCCCGCCGATCGGTGCTTGTGTGGGAGCCGCCGGTGTTACTGTTGTTTGCTGTGTTACTGATGGAATGGCCACCTTTGGTTCAAGCGCAATGGTGGGCGTTGATGATGCTATGTCTTCTACCGTGGGAAGCTCGGCATTAGGCCACAAGACATACGCACCGAGGATAAGTATGATAAGGAGTGCGACGCCAAGCAACATATTTTTTTGGTCCATATGAAAAAAAGTATACTGATAATTGCTATCAGTATACTCCCTTTCCTGTTGATTCTGCCGCTGGCTGTGACTTACGGAGTATCTGCGTAGGTCTTAGCGCATGCAGTACTCGACACGGGACCGCTATCCACTGGGAATGTCGACCGAGGATTTTTAATGAGATTGGTGACTCGAGTCACTGCACGCGCACATTCGTCTGCCTTTGTGGCTGTTGTCTTTGAACCATCTATCCAGATGTCAACCCAGACATTACCTTGATATCCTTTGTGACACGCCGCACAGGTATCTTCAACAATCACATAGCGCTTGAGGTGTGGGACATAGTACTTGGTGCCTGGAGTGATATCTGATCCAGCAGTAGTGTACCCGACCGCGAGTGTGATCGGATCAAGATAGGTGCCTGTACCGCCTGCAAAGTTATGCACGATTGGATCTGATATCTCTGCAGAGCCCGGCGGATCGTTGTCATAGTACGTGTACGCAGTCACCCATGCCTTCACCATACTCTCGCCCGGCGCTAGTGAGAAAGTCGCTACCGGTGTCGTCACGGTAACTGCCGGCTTTGGCGTAGTAACCACCGCTACACTCGTCGTCGCGGGCTTGGACGTGGTGACCACAGCGGGTGTTTTCTTTTTGAACCAGCTCCAGCTCCACCAGGCAGCGTCTGCAGTGAGGGGGGCGGTCACGGTGATAAGCACAAGGGCTAAGGCCACAAGTGAGGTCATTTTTTTGGTCATAGTGCTTGTTTTGTGTCGAAGCCGTTAGCAGCCACGAGTTGTCAGCCTAACATAGGGGGTTCGAACCATGTCTCGCCTGTTATCCCCAACAATTCTCGAAAAGCTGCTAAACCAGAATCACTATGCCATACTCTTCATCAAATCTCCAGCAAAATGCATTTCATGAAGTTCATTTTAGAGTTTTTGTTTTTCCCAAAGTTCAAAAAAGCGACCGTGCTTTTGATAGAGATCATCAAATGAGCCAGCTTCCACAAGCTGTCCACCCTCTATGACTAATATTTTGTCCATAGCTCGAATGGTCGAGAGTCGATGCGCAACGACAATCGCGGTGACGTTTTCAAAGAAATGAGCGAGTGAGTCTCTAATTTTTTCTTCTGATTCAGAATCAAGATGGCTCGTCGCCTCGTCGAGAAGTAAGAGTTGTGGTGCCTTGTATATTGCTCGTGCAATCCCCAAGCGTTGTCGCTCACCGCCAGAGAGCCGTATCCCTTTCTCACCGATTATGGTGTCGAGTCCTTTGGGCAACTTATGCACGAAGTCAGTGATGTGCGCAATCTCGAGCGCTCGGTCTAACTGCTCCTGTGAACTGTCTCCAGAAATACTAATATTATCTCTGAGCGTCAGATTAAACACCTCAGTGTCTTGCAGAACTGCAGAGACATGCATAAAGTAGCTTTCGCGTTCAATGGATTGAATGGGTGTCTCATCAAATTGTATAGCTCCAGTAAAATCTTCACGTTCTTTCAGGAGAAGTTTAAACAATGTTGACTTCCCGGCTCCCGATAGACCGACGATGCCGATCTTCTCTCCGCGCTTCACATCAAAGGTTATAGCGTGCAGTGCGCCGTTCCCCCCGTACGAGAACGATACGTCTCGTAGGTGGAGCACTCTCCACTCTTCTGGGTGCGCACCCTTCCCCTCCACCGTATCGATCCTGACTGGTTCAAGCTGCATCGCACGCCGGCGTTCGATAGCGTAGCGCGCATTCATAAACTCCTGAATGTTGTTTGCGAGTTCCGATATCGACTCCCACACCTTAGAGAAAAACTGATAGAACAAAATGATAAAACCAACTTCGTACTGTCCCTCCACAATGCCCCAGCCGATGATCACGACGCCGCCGATGCGAAAGGACTCTGCAAACCAAGCCAAAAAGTAAACCCGCGACTGGTTTCGCCAAATGCGAATTTGTACGCGTCGCACAAACTCGACGTAGCCGAGGGTAAGTTGTGCAAGGAGCGCCTTGGCGGCGCCAAGGATTTTAACCGTTCTGATGTTTGCAACAATCTCAAAGAGCGTGCCCTGTATCACCTCCTCCTGCTTATTAACCTCTAAAGACGCGGCGGCGGCGCGTGGAATAAAGTAACGTGCGAGTGAAAAAAAGAGGATTAGAAAAACGGCGACGTAGCCTGCAAAAAATAAATCAATCGTGCTTAGTATCCATACAACACCAACAATGTTGACCATGATTTCAATCATGCTGTTGAACCAAAGATAGTTCAGCGTGATGGTCCCGAGCTCTGCGTTATGAATACGTTTTAACTTATTTCCTGAGTGCTCTTGTTCGTGCCACTCAATGTCGAGCTTCGTGAGGTGCTTGGTAGTTTGAAATGATGCATCCGTTGCGGCGCGCTGACCGACCTCATAACCAAAGCGTTTTGCAGTAAGCTGACTCACGGTCCTGACTACCGCCGCGCCAAACCACAAAATGAAGATAAGGTAGAGTGGTTCGAGCGATGACCCTGTGTGATAGGAAGAGAGAAACGTGATGGCTCCTGCGAGCGCTATAGGAGGATAGAGCCATACTACGTCTCCGATAAGACGTGAGAGGCTCGCGAAGATGAATTTGGTACGATACGGCCGTATAAGCATCCACTGGTCATACAAAAGCTGCACGGCAGAATAAGTAGATTGGCCGCGCTCTTGTGGATTTAGGCCTCTCATCGCTTCATCCTATCATCCACAGATCATCCCCACGATACCCCCACCCCCCTCTGGCGCTCCTTGGCTATAGGGTATACTAGAGGAGCACACAATTTATATACCAATAACTAACATATGCCAGCAAAAGCAAATTCAGCATTTATGAAGCCCATGAAGATCTCAGACGATCTTGCTGCGGTGGTAGGTCCGGGCCCAATGCCACGATCAGAAGTCGTTAAGGCTCTCTGGGCGTACATCAAGAAGCACAATCTCCAGGACCCAAAGAACAAGCGAAACATCAACGCGGATGACAAGCTTAAGAAGGTCTTCGGCGGAAAAGCGGTGGTCAACATGTTCGAGATGACTAAGCTCGTTTCAGCGCATCTCTCCTAAGCATTAGGACGTTCTTTTAAAAAACCGCCCTTCGGGGCGGTTTTTTAATCTCGATTGCGGTGTTTGCGTTCCCAGCCGACAGTTCCACCCTTCGGTTCTGTATAAACTGTTTGACCAGTCTCGTGGTTGACCCACCGGTATAGCTGATCGTGTGGTAGGTCGTCGAGGTCACACGAGACGCACCCATCCTTATCGGAACATCCATTACAAAAATGATGCGGCTTCCCGTCCTCACGCAGTGCTCGCTCGGGATGCTTTCGTCCGGTAAGTTGTCCGCCCGCATCATCGAGTGAGGTCACGATATCAGCACGAACCATGGCCTCACGATCGCCGCGGTGCACACGATCTCTAAACTCAGGATTGAGTTTCATAAGTAACTCCAGCCGTGCATTTCCTTTCTTTCCCGCTTCTCTAGTATTTTTTGCCATGCACCAGATTATAGCGGATGTGAATTGTGTGTCAACAAACCTACTTTCCTCGGCCGTACACCTTTTTAAGTGAGGCAACGTGCTCTTCGTATGTTTTCGAACAATAAAATGTACCGCCAAGGTCATGGAAATAGAAGTAACAGTCGGTAGGCACGGGGTTGAGCGCAGCCACGATTGCGGCGACCGAGGGGCTCGAGATCGGCCCGGGCGGCAGGCCTGCGTGCTGGTAGGTATTATAGGGCGAGTTCAAGTATTTATCACGAGAGCGTGGCGGCGGCCACCAGGTATTCGCGGTCGTCCCCCGCACATACTGGAGTGTGGCATCTATCTGAAGCTTCATGCCAGCAAAGAGCCTATTCCAAATAATGCCTGAAATAATACGCATTTCGTCAGGATCACTCGTCTCGCGTTCAAGCATTGATGCAATAATGAGTGCATCATCGACCGGGACTATTTGTCGTGTACTCGTTGCGTACCGCGATAACACTCTCCGGTCAAAGCGATCTTTTACGAGCGCGTGCGCCTCGACCGGGCCTAGCCCAGGACTCACGACATACGTTGACGGATGGAGCGTCCCCTCTTCTAAAGGATCTGTGGTCGTACTGCCGAGAAACACTTGCCGCTCTTCGCGACTCCACCCCAAGACACTACCAAAGGCTGTCGCGACTTGCTCACGCCGTGAGCCCGGATATACGACGACGACACGCGCTGCGCTGGGGGACGCTACGAGTTGATACGCGGGCGCATCCACCACAATACGTGCAAGCGAGCTAACAAAATCTTGTGCGACAGTTACGACCGTGGCGACAAGTCCAACAGATGAAAAACGTATTTTGTCGAGCGGTTCATCGAGTATTATTTTGTTCACTGGGTCGACTGAAACCGTAAATGGTTGGAGCGTGCGTGCTGCGGGTGTTTCTGACACGTCATCTTCTGCAAGCGTTGGAATCTGTGAAAGCACGAGAAGTGTAAGTGCGGCGATAGCAGCCCATCGATATGCAACGCCAATCGTGCTCATATCCGTATGGTAGCAAACATCCAGAGTATTATGCACACTTTTTAAAAACGTTTATTCCAAAGGCGCATGGGCTTGGCAAAAAAGTTCGTGTAAGTATTGTCGGTACCACACCGAACGAGTACGCACTGCTCACACGCATGCTCGTTTCCGTACACTGCGATGAAATTGAAGTGAACGCGGGCTGCCCCAACCTGTGGAAAAAAGGAAAGCAAAAAGAAATCCCAAGCTTCAATCCCGAGCTTCTCAAAAAAATACTCAACGCCGTACTTCGCGAGTCTGGCCCACTCCGTGTTGATGTAAAACTGTCACCGTTTTCAAACCCAGCTGACCTCGTCCGCGCAGGAAAGACACTCGCACATATCAAAGGACTATCGGGCGTTGTCGTGTGTAATACGTTCCCTAATGCATCATCAGGCGCATCCGACCTAGTGGGTCTTGGCGGCGCACCGCTCCGCTTTATAACCCTCGGTCAAGTGCTGCAGATGCGCTCTCTCTTGCCAAAACGCATAACGATAACTGCTGTCGGTGGCGTGTCATTACAGTCGCACATCAATGAGTATCGCCGAGCAGGTGCATATGATGTCCAGATTGGGTCATTCTATATTAGTCACGGCCCCTCTGTTTTTAGCCGCTTACAATAGTACTTGACAAATATTGCATAATAGAGTATAATGGAATAACTATGAGAAACGAACACAGAGGACATACAAGAGTTCTTGCTTTTGCAAACGATAAGGGTCGATGGGACAACGGCGGCGTGCCGTTCCCTGAGAGCGGAGACCTCTCACCATGGCTTGTTATGGCTCTGAAGATGGGCTTTACGCTCGGCGGAGCACTTATTGGCGCATTAATTAGCGGAATAGCGGTAATGACTTTGCCAGCCCTTGTTGCACTCGCACTTGGATTAAAGATGGCAGTGGTTGGCGGCGCGCTCGTTGCGGGTGCTATCGGTGGCTACGCGGCAGGAAGTTAAGGCGACATTGGCGTATACTTAAAATATAGAACTAACTATAAACCTATGAGCGATAACAATCAGGATAATGCGAGCGAGACATACGAAAAGATAAATCACATTAACATCTATTTCAATCAAAATGACTATGGGATGCGTGAGTACGCTATCCCTAAGTTGCAGGGAATGAGTGAGGAGGAGTTTACGTCATTCACCGACAACGGATACAACAACCAACCATTTTATGGTGGCGATGGTATGAATCGATACAAAGTAGTACCTGAAGGACAGTACTTGAAACTCGTCAAAGTTGAATAAATGTACGTTAAAGTCACGGTGACGCCTGGTGCAAAGCGTGAACGCGTTGATGTTAAAAGTCCAACGCACTTGGTGATTTCGGTCAAAGAACCAGCGAAACAAAATCTCGCAAATAGACGAGTAATAGAGCTTATTGCTCGACACTATGCGGTCACTAAAAATAAAGTTCGTATGGTGAGCGGCCATCGCTCGCGCAATAAAGTATTGTCGGTTTATTAAGAGATTGCCTCCACTTTCCCGCCGAGTCGTATGTGGTGGACTCGTATTCCTCCCCTTCGAAGTTTTGCTGTTATGTCCTGTGCATATTTACTCAATAATGCACCCTCAGACACTTCCCACATTTGCATAGCAGTCCCGCCAGGTAACCGCGGGTGAACTACGGGATCTAAAACTACCCTCGTCTTATCTGGCCGGTGTTCATCTTTTCCTATCCCTTTGAGCCACCCACATCGAAACGCCTTGCATGCAATGGGGCGACTTGGATAGATACTGCATCCCTTTCCTGGCACTGCATGTTTGCACCAGACGCCGGCAGGCTTTACTAAGTCTGACTCATCAACTGAGTGTGTTTTGCAGCAGGCATTGCAACTACCGCACTGCCTCGGAGCAGCCTCGGTCATGAGCTGTATGCTAGCATGAGGTCTTTTTACGGAGCAACTCTGCGTACGCGATAAATAGCGCCCGCGCGGTCGTCTGTGATGTAGACCGTGCCGCCGGGCTCTGTCATAACGCCGACGGGGCGGCCTATCACGGTGTCATCTGGTTTTATAAACCCTGTCATAAAATCTGAAACGACACCGGTCGGCATTCCCTTATCATCTACCTCATGACGCACAACTTTGTATCCTGTGGGGACTGAGCGATTCCATGATCCGTGGTATGCAATCAGGGCGTCGTGCCAATACGCTTCTGGCCAGCCTTCCTCAGGAACAAACGCGATACCAAGGGGTGCCGAGTGCGCGGGGATATCAATGAGCGCCGGCGCTTCAAACGGCTCCATGCAAGGGTTTCGAATGTACGTGTTTGTATCAAACTGGGTGTCATGAATGTTTTGACCATAACAGATCGGCCAGCCATAATTTTTATTTTCCTCGATGATATTAACTTCGTCAGGTGGGATATCGTCACCAAGAAGATCTCGTCCCATCTCGGTCGCCCACAAATCCCCCGTGAGTGGATGAAGCGCCATGAAAACTGAATTGCGGAGTCCTCGTGCATAGAGCGTTGTCACCATGGTGGTGAGATCGACAGCGACTACTGCAGCGCGCTTTTCTGAGTCTTCGCGACAGACATTACATGACGAGCCAACAGATACTAACAGTCTTTTGCCGTCTGGGTGGAGGTGGAGTGATCGTGTTGAATGCCCGCCGCCCGCCGTTGGAAGAGTCACTACTGTTTCTTTGTACGTAGCGTGATAGGTATCTGCATCATATACGTATGATTTGACTGCGTTACTTTCTGCAACATACAAAAGGCATGCATCCTGATCTGCGCTTACAAAACCTGTGTCCGGGCACACAAATGCAAGCCCGTGTGGATTTTCGAGTCCGGTGAGCATCTCGATCACCTGGTCAGCGACGTTGTCGCTGTTAGTATCGGGGAGCGCGACTACCCTGCCCTCTGATGACTCAGAGACTATGAGCGTGCCTTTTGGATCGCGCATCATAACCCGCGCGCCCGGCACACTATCAGAATAAATACTGACCTCGAACCCAGCCGGAACAGTAAACTCACTCGGCGGCGAGACACGCACCTGCTCACTTCTTTCAATGAGCGGCAGAAGCTGTGCTGCTATCCCCCACGCGTTGTAATACACCGCAACGCCTGCGACCACCACCACGATTAGAATGCCCACCACCCACTTCATTATTTTTTCCAGATGTATTGCGCAGCCCTCCAGACATACTTCGCAATTACTAAGAGGACGAGGAGATAGAGCACATATTGCACGGCGAGCAGAATAAGCGCGATGAGATTAATGGTCACGTCCTGGACCACACGATTTACATCCACAACAAATGTACGGATCGCAGCCTTCCACGAATCATGTATAGATTCCCCATCAACGAACTTATTTTCGTACACATCAACGTAGAAATACGTGTATGTGAGTTTATCAAGCTGCTCTGCTTTTGCGCGCTCCAGTCGTTCAAGCTGCGCGGAGACGTTGATCCGCTCCTGCGCGAGCCGCTCAATGATTGTGATTTTGCTGTCGATTATTTTTGCAAGCGCCTCCGCGTCCTGTGTACGAATGGCGAGAGTAGAAATATCGTCATAGGCATCTACCGCACTCGTTAGCGTTTGATCAATTGACGTAAGTTTCTTTTTCAAAATATCAGACTCAGAAGTAAAGTCATCGAGCTGGCGTTTAATGGTATATGTATTTTCTGAGAGATTTTTTGGATCATACGTTTTGAGTATCGCCAGCACTTCTTCAATGTGTGCGTGCTCAACTTTAAATGAGTAAGAGCAGCCACGGTCATGCTCATTCGCACTTTCAAAAACGACATGGGTTAGCTCTTTCAACTTTGCGATACCGGTACAGGTGTCGTGCTTGTCTCGCGTTTCAATAGAAACGCTGTAGTCAGTGACTTCAAATTTTTCTGCATCTCCCCCTACTGTGCCGCCACCAGTCGGTACAGGCATACCTACGTTGGTGAGCGATAATCGTGCGCTACCATAGTTCACATCTTTCTCTGCATAATTTGCACCATCTTCAAACCCGGGCATGGTTGAAACACTGAACATAGGTGGCATCGGCATCATAGAATCGACTGAACTTGTCGACTGACGGACGCCGCCCTCTCCTCCCCAAAAAACTGAAACAACAATAATAGCTAATAACACTGCACCAGCGGCCTTCAGTATATTCGCTGGCGTCCATTCAATATCTTTTAATGGGTTCATCATGAACCCAGTATACAGTGGCTATTCTTTTCCAACTCGAACGGACTGGATATTATTGAGCCAAACAATATACGACTGATGGCCAACAACATCGTCAACAATAATGACATCGTCGCAGCTCGGGATTGGCATAGCGCGGTGCACGCTACACGCTGGTACATACTCAACGCCATCACGCTTGGCCGCATATTCGTTGCCTGGGTATCGCCCCTCGATTGGCCTTACAATGATTCGCTCTGCCATAAGGTGAAGAGGATGGTACTTCGATTCTGCTTAAAAATCAAATACTTTTAATGCTTCATCTGTTCTCCACTATTCTTCAGTTAGACTCAGGGATATGGAAGCGACAACCGAAATAACGGAGCAGATCACTACTTCAAACGCCTATACTGCCGCGCAGGACGCGGGCATCCTCGGTGGATGGACTCTCTGGGCTATTGGTGGCGTAGCGCTGCTTCTAGCCATTGGCGTGTATCTCTTCGGGCGACGCGTCGCTTAAACATACCCATCAAAAAAAACCCCGCACAAAGCGGGGTTTTTTTGATTTACATATCTTTCATTCCAGGCAGACTGTTCGCCGGCATGACATCTATCCAACTTCCTGGAATACCCAAGTGTGGGTGCCTTTCAAACATTTTCGCCACTTCGTCATGCGATGTTCCTTCTGCCAAGGAGAAAAGCATGACATCGTTTTTTACCCCCTCAACACCGCCAGTCGTGACACGCTTTGTCTTTCCAGCGCCGGCTGTTTCTGAGAGATACGCTTGGTGCATCTTCATCCACTCCCCCCACTCACCCTGCATCTTGTCTTGCTCTGCCTTACGCTCTGCTTCTGGCTTTTTCATCCACTCCTCCATGCCCTTTGCTGGTGCCATATACAAAACCAAGAATTTACTCATGTATTTTTTTATAATGATAATAGGTTCATCTAGTATACTAGACGGTAGAAAGTAAAAAACAATACCGAATATGAAGAATCTTCATTATCCCTTCATGAAAAGGCGCATATAATGAATCAAAGAAGATGAACACAGTAATGTCAATTACCGAGCGTGTTCGTACCCACTGGCTGCCGATTGTACTCACCTTTGCTGCATTCTTGATCGTTGCTCAAGTTTCCACCTACCTGTACCGTGACGTCAGCGCGTCATCATCAGTTATTCTCTCGCCCGCAGGTGTTGGCTTTGCGGCGACGGTCATAGCGGGATACATTGTCCTTCCGGCTATTGCACTTGCTGCACTTGCAAATGGCATCATCAACGGTGCACCGCTTGCTTTTATTTTTGTTTCTGTGATCGGTAACACGTTTCAGGCGTTTATA
>JBBTWN010000021.1:0-7757 GCA_038062735.1 Patescibacteria group bacterium | reverse complement strand
AGAGCGCCTCATTTGCAATGAGGAGGTCATCGGTTCGAATCCGATAGGGTCCACATTTTCGAAGCAGAGCCAAAATTTCGCGCGCTTCGCGCGTTGGTGGGGGTATTAAACAAATCAGACCAAGGACTTTTGAAGTCTAGGAGGAGGGCGGTGACACAAAAGACAAAAATGATGGCTGACACTCTACGCACTTTTCGGCAAGCTATACTGGTAGCGACATACGATGGAACTCATTTCATACCTCTGGCAGTACCTTGTTGAGGCGTTTGGACTTGCTATCGCGTACGTCTTTGCGGCGATATTCATCTTCCTTGTCCTCCGTAACCTTGGGTCGTGGAAGATCACAACCGCACTCGTCATCATCTTCCTCGGAGTCTCGCTCGCGTTTTATGTACCCAACGGGATCCCGAACGCGTTCCAGTATCCATTTTTGCTAAAAACCTTCGGCCCCAGCGACGGGCCAGCGCTCCCGTTCGCCAACGTGATGCAGTTCTTTAAAAACTTTGGCGAGTTTGAGCGTGTGACCGATATTGCACGCGACCCCGCTGACGTGCCGCGCACGGTGGCGCGTGCTGATGATGGAGTTGTAGACATACGCATCACTGCCAAAGAGGTGGTGGGCGAGATGGTCGACGGAGTGACGTTCAACTATTGGACGTTCGACGGGGCGGTGCCGGGGCCATTCCTCCGCGTTAAAGAGGGCGACACAGTGCGGCTGACGCTCTACAATGACCCTACCAGCCTCCATCACCACTCTATAGATCTGCACGCGGTGACCGGCCCCGGCGGAGGTGCGGCTGCAACCATCGTCGCTCCGGGTGAGGAGAAGACCATTACGTTTAAGGCATTAAACCCCGGTATCTATGTGTATCATTGTGCACACCCCAACGTGGCGAGCCATATGGCGCACGGCATGTACGGGCTGATCCTCGTCGAGCCAACAGCTGGGCTGCCGCCGGTTGATAAAGAGTTTTATGTTGTGCAAGGCGAGTTTTACAGCTCGGGCTCCTTGGGTAGGAAGGGCCTGCAACTCTTTGACTCGCAAGCGATGCTCGACGGCAAGCCGCAGTATGTCGTCTTTAACGGCCGCACGGGCTCAATCACCGACAACATGACTGCAGAAGTTGGGGACACAGTACGTATCTATATGGGTAATGGCGGGGTCAACCTGATCTCGAGCTTTCATGTGATTGGCGAGATCTTTGACCGCGTGTACCGCGAGGGCGACTTGGTGAGCGAGCCAGCCCAGAGTGTGCAGACCACGCTAGTTCCCGCTGGTGGGGCAGCCGCAGTCGAGTTTAAGCTCGACTACCCAGGCAACTACATCCTGGTCGACCACGCGCTCTCGCGTCTGGATCGCGGTGCGTGGGGCGTCCTTAAGGTTGTAGGCGAAGCCGACTCATCAATCTTCAATGGCATCATCGAACCCGGTCACGGCCACTAGCCTGATATGAATAAAGCCTGGCACCAGAAGCATAAGCTCAAAATGCCCTCTACTTTGAAGCAGCGGGTTGCGTGGCACGTTGAGCACGCTAAACATTGGGATACAGCTGTGGATGAAACTCCGTGCTGAGATCCTTTAGTAAGGTTCCAACATTCGCCTCCGCCAAGACTTCGAACGGGCAACTGAGGGTGTCAGAAAAACTTTTTCGGTGCGACAACAATCACGCGTCTCAGTATTAGATCTTCTTTTTTTGAGATATATATCGTCAAAATCGAACCACACAGTCATGAAATCTTTTCTGGATATAGTTCGTCTATAACCAAGACCAGGGTCCTCTAAAACAATGTGAGTCCGGTTTAGTCCGCACACTACCGAATAGTGACCTCCGGCCATCCGCACTTTCGGAGGACGGCTTTGTCCCGGGCTCATCCAATTCACTATTACTGGCACACCCTTACGGATCCATCGTTCAATAGTACCGAAATCAGCGTCATCGAATACTCTAGTTGTAAATCCGAGCACTTTCGCAGCCCGGACCAAATTTTTCCCCGACGTTCCAATAATTCTGTTTGCTTTGCATAGTCGCGTGAACTCCCGTTCGTTTTTATGTATGCCAAAGTATTGAGCAACTATCTTCAAACTCGCAGGCCCACACATCATTTTACTTTGCTTGAAATGGGGAGTATCCAGTCTGAAGGTCGACGGAGGAGCCATGCTTCGATTGTACCGCAAGCAGCGGCCTGCAACCGAGATGAACATAGGAGAGGTGAGAGTGGTAGGCACATGATACTGTAGAATGAAGTTGCACACACCTATGCCGACCCTTTACATCGTGATGTTCTTCAACCTCCTCTTCTCCACGATAGGCGATTACCTCGCCAAGATGTGGGGTCTCACCAACCAGAACAGCTATCTCTACATAGCTCTCGTAGTCAGCTTACTAACCTCATTCTTTTATTTTTCTACTATAAAATACAGCAGCCTCATGGTCGGTCCGAGCGTCCTGCTCATTTTGACCCTCGTTATAAGTGTTGCGATGGGGTACTTCTGGTTCAATGAGCGAGTCAGTGTTACTCAAACAGTGGGCATTGTTCTCGGATTAACTGCGGTAATCTTGATTCTCGACCTAGTTAAAATTCGTTTCTAAAATAGGTTCTGACCCCATCCAATAAACTCCACAACGGTTTGATATAGTTACGATATGAAAATAATCGACCTCACTCTGCCGCTCTATACAGGCATGCCAGTTTTTCCTGGTGATCCTGAGGTGTCGATTGAGCTTGTGGCGACCATAGAGAAGGATGGTTGGAATATGCGCCGAATGCAAGTGAACACACACGATGCAACTCACATGAATGTACCGATCCACATGGTTGTTGGAGGAAAGAATTTGGACGACTACCCACTCGAAAAATTTTGTGGTCCTGCAAAAATCTATAACCCTGGCATTCCAATGGAATCATCGTTTGGATACATTTTTCGGGATAGGAATATTGATACAGTAATTGCTGAAGAAGTAAAGAAAATAAAACCAAGATTTGTTGGTATCTCAAGTGAGTATGAATGGGGCATAGAGATTGAGAAAGACCTCTTGACAGCAGGGATCATTCAATACGAACGCTTAGCAAATACTGATGAACTGCCAGAAAGTTTCTTCTTCTATGGCATGCCCCTAAAGATCAAGGAGGGAGACGGAAGCCCAGTCAGAGCCTTCGCTGTGGTTGATTAAAGTTCCAACGTCGCTCCAGAGAGTCCACAACGAAGTTTGTTATAGTGAACGTATGAAAGGATATGTCACTAACATCGAGAAGGACACATTAGCTAACGAAGATTTTCGGCGAGTACTATATACTGCAAAAAATTCGCAGCTCGTTCTCATGTCGTTGCTGTCAGGCGAAGAAATTGGTGCTGAGGTACATCAGCTCGATCAGTTTATTCGCGTTGAACGAGGGCAGGGCAAGGCAGTACTTGACGGTGCTGAATACATACTTTCAGATGGATACGTTATTGTCGTGCCGGCTGGCGCGAGACACAACATCATCAACACGGGAGCTGAAGCAATGAAGCTCTATACGCTCTACGCACCGCCTAATCATAAAGATGGGACGGTGCACCACAGCAAGGCAGATGCAGCGGGTGACGAAGAGCATTTTGATGGACAGGTCACTGAGGGGGTAGAGTATGCGGCCACCAAAGGTGAGATACTGAAATCGTAAAATTATGGTAGAAAAGCGCGAGAGGAAGAAGCAGACAAGGACAATCGAGGAATTGAAGGCAGAGTTTTTGAGACGACACTTCGAGTGGAAGGAGGTGGAGAATCCTCAGGGCTATGCATCAGGAGAAGGCAGCAAGCGCTGGATGAGACGTTCTAAAGCTCTTGATACACTTGTTCGTGCCAAGGCTGAAAAGTAGGCGCGATTTCTTGACTTTCTGTAAAGTACGGTATACACTCCCGCGTGTTAGCTGTTAATTATTTAAAGAACAAGAATATGGGTAGAAATGAATCAGACTCAAAAGTGGCTCCACGTAAGTCAATGCGCAAGGTATTGATCGGAGGCGCAGCCGCACTAGCGCTAGGTGGAAACCTTGCAAAGGCTGAGGAAGTCCCGGTCCGAGTCCTTTATAGCGTAATAGATGAGCAAAACCCAGGCAGAGTTGCATACCCTCGAGCCAATGCTTCTCGACGACCAGCAGGTGATGGAACATACAACAACCCGCTCACCGTAGCTATCCCTACCAACTCTGTACTAAAAGTTGGCGAGCGAATATTTATTCCCCGCGATGGATATGGAGTTACTGGTGACCACTGCTCAGACTGCAAACCTGACACTATAGTCGTTGAAAAGTATCGCGGTACAGCGAGCACTCAGCAAGCTGAGATTTGTGCAAACCAACGTACTGGCTACCAACAAGTAGTCCGCAACCCGCGCCCAGACATCATAGTTCGTCCAGGAAACGAGATCTGTAACTAAAGCCAAGATGGATTAGCTATACTAGTGGTATGGCGGATACAGGAGTTGAAAACAAAGACACCTATTATGTCGCGGTGAAGGTGTTTTTGGAGCGGGAGGGGAAGTTGTTTATTTTCAAAGACAAGTTTGGCATGTGGGACTTACCAGGTGGGCGAATTAAAAAAGACGAGTTTGAAACTCCGCTCCCTGATATTATCGCGCGCAAGATGCGAGAGGAAGTAGGGAGCGGCGTGCAGTACGATGTTGAACCGCAGCCGTCTATCCTTATGCGCCACGAGCGTGTAGAAGTCGCTTCGGGATCGCCGCGTGTGCGGATTTTTGGACTCGGCTTTCGAGCCCGTATGACGGGGGGTGAGATACAGCTTTCAGGCTCGCATACCGAGAGTCTATGGGTGGACCCTAGAAACTTTAAACCAGAAGACTATTTTACTGGCGGGTGGCTTGCAGGCGTTAAAGAATACTTAGAGTCACTTTAACTTGCTCACTTCATACGCAAGAGTCCGGATCCCTTGTTTGCCAACATCAACATCCACTCTCGGCATACTGTCGAGGCTCATCCCAACAACTTTTACTTTTGGAGCTGTTGCTCTAATGCACTGAAGAACTTCGCGACCATGATTTCCGTTATCTGCGTCTGGAGTCAGATTACCGTCAAGAGTAACGACCTGCACTTTAAGTTTCTTTAAGTTCTTTACAAGGTCGAGGGCTGCTTGAAGGTTGGTCGCGCGTGCAACTACTGTGTGCCCGCCCTCGGTGAGTGCACTCTTGATTTGTGACTGCCACTCCAGGGCGTCTTCAATAATGGCGCACCGTTTGCCCTCTGGTTTCATGCGAGCAGTATATGTTGGAAGCCAATTGTTTGCAAACTAAAAAAAGAACGAACGAAGTTGTTCTGCAAACGCAATACAGGTGAGGGGGATACCGATGCCAAGGGCGAGACCGACAGCGACCTGAAAGGTCGTGTGCACGTGGAGCACCATGCGACTAAGTGCAACGATGACTGCAATGAGAGAAAGAATGGCTGCGATAAGGATGACATACTCCCACTGAAAAGATTGGGCGAGTGTGTACGGCACCATGATAGCGATAAACGCGACCGATGCCGCGTGACCAGAGGGGAAGGCGCTCCACGTCGCCGGACGCATGGCGTCCGGCGGGCGCTGTACACGCGTTATCAGTTTCAGCGCGCCGACGACGACGAGAAGAATCACGAGCGAGATTAAAAAAATGAGTGCGCCATCATACAGGTTGTATATATAGAGTATGAGTGCATAGAGCGACGCTCCCGCCACAAAGGGTAAAAGGCCAATCGCGTGGATGCTCAGTGCTATGCGCTCGACGGTTTTATTCTGCGCGGTCACGTATATATAATACCGTGCCGAACTTTTCTGCTACGGTTGGATGAGTACGACACGGTAGGTCGGGTACCATCTTTCTCCAACTCCGAGCTTTCCTTCTTTGAAAAATCCATTTTCATATTTCAATGTTTTGACGTCGCCTGCCTCACCGTGCTCAGTGTTGGGGAAGAAGTAGGTGAGTCCCGTCTTCATCTCGGTCGGGGCATCGTCAGTGTATCTCAGAAGCCATAGATAGTGCTCATTTCCCGCAGCGGTTTGGTGATTTCGTGCGTCCTCCATGACCCACGCTGTCGTTTTGCCTTTCCTACGGTAGGAATCATTCGAGCTCTGGAAGTAGTTGCGGAACTTGAATTTGTACTTACCGTTGTAGACGATTTTTGGTGCATCGGGATCAAGGAGAGCGACGGAGACCGAGTCTCGAGAGTTTCTACTCCACTCTGCAAAGGTTGAGACCTGGTCGAACTTCACTGTCTTCTTTTTTGCGTAATCACCATTTGTGTCACGCCTCTTATAATAATCAGTTTCTTCCACGACTCTGACGGTGGTAACCTGGCTACCTTCGCTCCCGCCAAATAAGAAGTAGGTGACGCCTTCTCTGAGCTTAAACTTGCGTATCGCTTGTTCTGGGTTACCTGTAAGCCAGCGTACGATGTTGCCGTTAGCCGCACCTTGGATAAGGGCTTTGGTGCGGACGTCATGGACAGTGACCGGTGCACCCTCAGGGTCCACCAATCGAGCATAGGGCTCATGGATGAGCGAGCGTGGGACAGGGACTTCATTTTTGCGTTCTGCTCTTCCCATATGTATTGGGTGGTAGCATATCATACTCATGCGATATAGTCAAGTTGACTATATGTGTTTTGCATGATAGAATCCAGCGACTATGGCGAGCCCTGAAGCGTTGGCAAGAAGCACCGAGGTGCGGCGCTTTCTGCCCCTGAGACGTAACGAAGTTTTTGCTCTTGCGCAGGTTGACTCGAGCGATCGGCGCAGGCGGTCTGACCCCGGTGTCTTTAAGCGCAACGAGCGGAGTAATGAAGTACAGCGCGACCAGCACCTTGATTCGCTTGCACGCGAGGTGGAGTCTGCTGATGTTGCACTTCGCACCGTAGATCAAAAACTAGGTCTCGCGACGAATGGTTTTCGTGTCGCGTGGCCAACCGCACTTGCCTCTACCGGGCAAATACTTATTCAGTACCTAGGATGGAGCCCATACTGGTTTACACTCATATCGAGTGTAACGTACGAGTGGGTTGCGGCACTTGTGGTCGCGCTCCCGCCCCCGCTACTCATTATCTGTGCGGTGCTGGCCGTAGTCGGCACAGGGTATTTTTATTTGAAAAAGCGACGATTAACTGCAGAGAAAAACCGACTGCAGAAAGATCAGGATGGGCGGTATCGGCGACTTGATAATGTCACGAGTAAAACGTAATATGCGTACACCTGATACACGACAACCAGTAGGAGAGCAGAGAGAACGAACAGTTGTTCAGCGCACTGCACGCGCGTTTCAGCCACTGACCGATCGCACCATCTTTCGCACGGTGTTTGCAGATGCGCGGTCATTTAGCCAGCGCTCGACGCAGGCACAAAAGCGTATAGAAAAAAGAAACGAATTTGCTCGCTGGGACAAAGTGCGACAGCATCTCATCACGTACACGCCGTTTTTTGCAGCACTCGGGATCGTGGCCGACAGTATCTCGGGGGTAGTGAGCGAGGCACTTATCGCGCTCGCACCAAGCGTCTTTGGCCCACTTATCGCGTTCTTGTCGCCGCTTGCTTGGCCGCTTGCAGTCGCACTCACCGCTTTTACCGTCATCCGTTGGATAGTGTTTTTTCTAAAAGAAAAAAAGCGAGCAGAATTTGAACAGGTGAAAATCACGTGACAATTGGTCGGGCCGCCGAGAATCGAACTCGGTCTACATCCACCCCATGGATACGTACTCCCGGTATACTACGGCCCGATGCAGGAATCCTAGCAAA
>JBBTWN010000020.1:0-50067 GCA_038062735.1 Patescibacteria group bacterium | reverse complement strand
TCTAATGGTAGGACTACTCCCTCTGGAGGAGTGTATCTTGGTTCGAGTCCAAGTCTGGCAGCAAGCGGCCGAAGGGACGCGCAGTGCCCTGCGTCAGCAGACGGCGGGTACCCGTTAAAGTAGAATGTACATATGAGCGACCGCCACAATCAAAGAGCGAGAGAGATTCTCTCTGCTATTCAATATGCAACGGTTGCAACCGTATGCCCTGACGGCAAACCATGGAACACCCCTGTTGCGCATGAAATCGATGAGAGGAATACCATCTACTGGTTCTCAGATAAAGAAAGCCAACACTCAAAAAATGTTCGTGCAAATCCGCATGCATTTATAGTTATCTATGATTCAACTGCACCCGAGGGCACTGGTGAAGGTGTTTACATTGAAGCCGACGTTGAAGAATTGAATAACGCGGACATAATAAACAAAATTCGCAATGCAAAGAAAAATGCTCTGGTGAATGATGCAAGCGACTTCTTGGGTGATGCGGTGCGCAGGTGTTATAGAGCAACCCCAAGGCGCATATGGCTGAACGATTCAGAAGAAAAAGACGGCAAATTTATTAGAGATTACAGAGTGGAGGTCCACCCATAACTGTTCCAACACTGCCCCACAACGCCAGCAAGCGAGCGACGGCGAACGCAGTGCCCTGCGCCAGCAGGCGGCGGGTACAAATAAGATAGAATGTGTCTATGAATAATCTTGAGCCGAATACTTTCTTCGATATCAATAAACTACCGCCGGAGAAGGGTTTACTCCTGTTCGGTCTTTCAATGAATAAGCTCCTCAACAGACAGGATGCTGAGCATTGCCTAGATGATATCCGCCATCTTGCGACGGACAAGATTAGCAAGACCAATGTGGGCCTTAACTTTATCTATAGTGATTTCCTCTATCTGTATAGCGACAGGCCAGCGCCCGAATTGAAACACTCGTTTATGAATCAGGTTATAAATCACCGAAATAGTGTTCAGAAACTTATTGAGAAAAATCAAATGACATTCCAGATCCAGCATGGGTTTAACTACATGGTCTGGAATCAGCTCTATGTTGGTACGAACGACTTTAACCATCGCTTCGAGGAATTAAATAGGTTGTATGCAGAAGATGAGAAGTTCCAAAAGTATCTCAAGGAAGACTCTGCAACATTCGGAAGGGACATGGGTGATAATCAGGTCAACTTCTTCCTAGAGGAGATACTCATGATGTATCTCTTGAGTAAGAATCAGATCAAGCTACCAAACGAGTACATCGAAAACAATCAGAAGTGGATACTCTGGTGTTACCCCGGTCGGCCGCTGAAGAGCGAAGTATACATGCACCAGTTAAATCCGTTCAAGCTTGATTGGCCCGAGAATCCCTACCAGAGTTGTCAATATGATCTTGAAGCACGGCAGCTTATCGACTTTACCAGAGTTGATTTAGATACCTACATGGTGAGATAGGTTCAACTTCATACCAAATACCGATGCCAGTGATACAATTAAACCATTATTAAGTTTACCTAATATAACTATGACAATAGCTCGAAAAGCAGTGGCATTTCTTGGGTTAGTTTCGATGTTGGCAGTAAGCAGTGTTGCTTTTGCTGCCGGTAATGCAACACCAGGAATAGATAGATACTTAGATAATCCTGGAAGGCAGCAGGCCGGCGAAGTGGGAGCACAGTGTGACTCCGGAGCTGGCTCTGGAGCTTTTGGTTACTTAGGGAAAGATAACAACCCGGGGGATCCAAGCTGGGACGGCGGTAATGGCACTGACCCAGGTACAAGCGGACAGCAAACTGGGCTGAATAACAGCGCGGTGTGCGGAAACAGACAAGGAAATCTGTAATACAGGACAATCAAAAAACCGCCGCAAGGCGGTTTTTTGATTGCTTAATACTAGAGCTATAATCGTTGTATGAGAAAAATAATCACCACCACATTTCTGACGCTTGATGGAGTGATGCAAGCGCCGGGCGGACCCAAGGAAGACACATCTAACGGTTTTAAATATGGCGGATGGCAAACATCATATCCTCAAGACGAGGCGCTGAATCCCATCCTGAGTGGATTTTTTAGCATTCCATTCGAACTGCTTTTGGGCAGGACGACCTATGATATCTTTGCAGCGTTCTGGCCTACCGCAACGACTGACCTCGAGGTGGCAACCCCCTTCAATAGCACAAAAAAATACGTCGTATCGCATGAATCTTTTGAACCGGCATGGCACAACTCAGTTTGCATCACAGGAGATGTTGTGGCGCAGATTGAAAAACTTAAAGAAGAAGATGGTTCGGATTTGTGGGTATGGGGTAGCGGAAATCTCATCCAGACATTGCTCAAACATGATCTGATCGATCGAATGCATCTGTGGATACACCCCATCACCATCGGTACCGGAAAACGACTTTTTGCAGACGGAACACAAGCAGAGATGTTCAAGCTTGTTGACTCAAAGATTGGATCAACAGGCATTATTTTTGCCACCTACGAGCCGACCGGTCCACTCAAAAATAAATGAAACTGCTTCAATGGAACATCTGGTATAAGGAAGATATTCGAAATGTCTTAAAGTTATTGCGGGAAGTAAATGCTGACGTTATCTGTCTTCAGGAACTCACCATCAACCACCCACACTATAATCAGCGAATGAACACGGCTCAATTCATCGCAGAAGGGCTTGGCTTCCATTACCACTTTAAAGAGGCGCAGAGTGGCATCGTCGATGGCGTAGAGGAAAAATATGGAAATGGAATATTTAGTCGCTACCCAATTTTAAAAACAAATCATGTGTATATTCAAGACCCACTTGATCCATACGTTGAGAATACCGACTACGACAAAGAAGGAAGAATCTATGTCGAAATTGCTGTTAACGTTGGAGGGCGCGAACTCACCGTAGGAACGGTCCATATGTCCTACACTCACAAATTTGAGCCAAACGAGGCAAAAAAAGTTGAAACCAATAAATTGGTTGAAGTACTTAAGAGCAAAAAAGATAATTTTATTATCACTGGTGACTTCAATTCCCTACCTGACTCCTACACGATTACCGAAATAGAAAAGTACTTGAAAAATCTTGGCCCGGCACAAACTGAAAACACGTGGACAACAAAACCATTTTCGTATAATGGATTCGAAGTAAACTCGCTTGATTGGAGATTGGACTATTGTTTTGCAACGCCCGACGTACAGACAGTATCTGCAAAAATACTTGAAACTGCCTACTCGGACCACTTACCAATCCTAATCGAAATTTAAAATACTCTCAACGCGGTCGTATTTTCTAGTGGTATATACTAAGTCATATGAAAATTCTGTTTGTTTCTGGCTTTGCACCTATCGTTGCTGACCCGAAGAGTTCAAAAAAACTCTATGTCGACACCATTGGCCTCCCCCTCACCCGGTATGAAAATACCGACTACTACCGAAGCGAAAATATTGAAGGTGCCAAACATTTTGGCTTGTGGTCTTTAACAGATGCCGCCCAGGCATGTTTTGGAGTCGATACATGGCCTGCCGATCGACTGGCACCGCAGGCGTGCGTGGAATTTGAAGTTGAAAGCCACGAGGCCGTGGTGAGTGCGGCGAGCGAGCTTGAAGTCTCTGGATACACACTCATTCACGATGCTAAGACAGAGCCATGGGGACAGACCATCGCTCGCCTTCAAACTCCTGAAGGGCTCCTCGTGGGTATATCATTTGCTCCCTGGCACCACAATTAAGCTAAAAAGATCCAATGGATATTATCGCTAAAGTAAAAGCATTGAATTTTCCCACTGACCAATTTGTGGTTATGGGGAGTGCAATCCTTGAAATGAAAGGGATACGAAAAGCTGGTGACTTAGATATCATTGTCACCAAGGAGCTTTTTGAAAAAATGAAATCAAATCCAGAATGGGAGTACAAACGTGAACACGGAAGTGTGGGTAATGTTGTAGTTGAAGAACTTGATAATCACCAAGGCATCGAGCTGTACTATGATATCTATCCAACCGGTGGGATAGCGAAGTTCTTTGCTGACCCCACTGAGATCGAAGTGATCGATGGAATTAATTTTGCCAGCCTTCTGAGCCTGTTGAAGGTGAAAGCTGAACTGTGGGATCGCGAGAAAGACAGACAGGACGCCGAACTTATTAGAAACTATCTTGCACTACACACGTCTGCATGAATTTCAAAGAATTCTGGACACGAGAATTGTACATAGCGAAGTATGCGCAGTCGTGGCATTTTCGAGTAGTTAAATATCTTCTGCTTCTTATTTTTTTCACAGGTGTGTATATGCTCAGCGGATGGCGCGTGGTCGGCTATACCCTCGCCATCCTTTTCATTGTTTCAATTGGCATTCATTTTCTTTTTCGATGGAAAACAAAAACATGGACAGAATCCTGGGGCCTCTACAAAAAAATACCACTCCCTGGTGGTGACGCAGGATAAATGGTACAGTTAGTCTCCGGTCATCTCCGCTTATAAGTCAATGAAAAAATACTATGGACCCAGTCACCACTCCTCCTGTGGAGCCAGCTCCCGTACCTGCCCCGATGCCTGAAGCGCCTGCCGCTCCAGCGACACCGGATGCTCCGGCAGCATAACGCTCAAATCCCCTCTTCGGAGGGGATTTTGTTAGCTAATTAACCTCGATATCGACGTGCCTGATACCAGGAAACATCGCTTGAATTTTTGCTTCGAGTAAATCAATGTGTGTACCGATAAGTCGTGGGATGCGGTCAGTATGCGTCACCACAAAACGCTTAAAAGACTCGTAGTTGCCATCAATCTCTTCAAACGCATCGGGGAGCGACTGCTGCAGGTAGTCACCGATCAGCGCATGACCGTTTATCTCGACCTCACAGGTGAGCCGGTAGACGCCAACATCAAGTGTTGTTGATTTAAAATCTAAGACGCGTTCAACCGCAGGATCCGATGCCAAAAGTTCGAGTATCTCATCTTGTATTTCCTCGGGCATTGCCTTACCGATGAGGTATCCCCTATTCTTGCTGATAAGAATCAGCGCCGCGACACCAAGTAGCACACTGATGATAATCGAGCCGACAGCATCCCACAATCCATTGCCCGTCACATAGGAGAGACCAATAGCAGCGCTCGCAATAAGAACACCGAGGACAGCAATCCCATCTTCAAGAAAAACTGCAAGAGTCGACGGATCGCCCTCGTTGAGTCGTTCCGTCCAGGTGAGGTGTGGATTTGCCTCGCGGAGTTCATGTGCAGCAATAAAAAAAGTTGCTAGCTCGACAACAAACGATACTCCTAGAACAGCAAAAACGAAAGGAGAGATCTCGACTGGCTCCGGTTTAATAAGTGATGTGATGCCGTGATACATGCTGACCCCCGCACCCACAATGAAAACACCGCACGCTGACAAGACTGCCCAGAAAAAACGCTCACGTCCATATCCGTACACAAAATCTTCAGTTGCTTTTTTTCGTGAGCGCGTGATACCAATGAGTAAAAAAATCTGATTCGCCGTATCAGCAAAGCTATGAATCGCTTCAGAAAACATCGCGCTCGATCCTGACGTAAGGGCTGCAGACAGTTTTATGATCGAGACGATCGCATTCCCCATTACTGCCGCGAGAACCGGAACGATGCCGTGTTTACTCCCTGCCTGCATGTTAGGTATTCTTTAAAAGCTCAGCAAATTTTTGCTGCACTTTCTGTAACTTCGGCGCGATAATGACCTGACAGTATCCAGCACTCTTATTTCTGTTGTAGTAGTCGAGATGATACGACTCAGCTTCATAGAACTTTTCTAAAGGCTCAACAGTTGTAGCGATAGGGTCGCCACTCTCTGCCGAGGTATTAAGTTCTGCGATAAATGTATCGGCTTCGGCTTTTTGTTCTGGGGTAGTATAAAAAATAACACTTCGATATTGCGTGCCAACATCGTTGCCCTGTCGATTAACCTGCGTGGCATCGTGTGATGCAAAAAAGACAGTCATAAGTGTTTTAAATGAGACCAGTGCAGAATCATACGTAACCTGCACCACCTCGACGTGTCCGGTGTCGCCGTTTGAAACTTTTTCATATGTTGGTACCCCCTCACCGCCAGCGTATCCGGGGAGAACACTCGACACCCCTTTCAACATTTTAAACACCGCCTCCGTACACCAGAAACAGCCACCACCAAATACTGCAGTCTCAGTCATGTCGACATTATACAATAATCCGCTTGCCACTGAAGGCCGAAGTGACGTGCACTTTCCCCGTGCCGCGAGTCACCTCTCCGATAATTTTCAACGCACGATTTTTAATGAGTGCTCTAACCTCGCTTTTTGGCACGGCGAGCACAAAGCCAATACCGCAGTTAAATGTTGCATACATATCGGGATCAGAAACTCCGCGTTCGTACAATTCGTGAAAAATCGGCTGCGGCATAAACGCCTGTGGGTGGTGTATGTGTGCGTCTGCCCCCTCAAGCAGGTCCTTGATCTTAGTAAAGGCCCCACCGGTGATATGCATCATACCGTTGACCTGATGTTTCTTAAGTATCTCTAGAACTGTATCGAGATAGATCGCAGTTGGCACGACAAACTCATCGCGCCACTCGCCAGGCCCAAACAGAGACCGCACTTTGGTAAAACCGTTTGCGTGGAGCCCGCTACTCTTCATGCCCAGCAGCACGTCCCCAACACGAAAAACATTCTTTCGCACCCGCTTAATAAAGCCTGTCACCGTTATACCAATATCAATTCCATCCACGGTGTTATGGTGCGAAGTCTCCCCACCCGTTATTGCTATTTTTCTCTTCCTGCACTCAGAAGCGAGTGCACGCATGACAGCCATCACTGACGTACTCCCGGTATCCTCGGTCACAATGTGGTCTTGAAGTGCGTACGGCACCGCACCGACGAGCGCCAAATCGTTTAAATTCATCGCGAGTGCATCACGCACTGCGTTTTTGAACGACTTTTTTCTCCAGTGATAGTGACCCTTAGTACCGATACCATCTGAATGCTGAACTTCGGGGTATGAAAATTTCTTATGAATTATTGGATACACACCACTCTCGACTCGGACATACGGTGTTCTCCACGTAGATTCAATCAGCCTGACTAATGCATGTTTGTACGGCTTCGTTGGATTGTACATTGACTCTATCTCTTTTCGCCCTTGAGAGCGGCTTTTATAAATGCAGTAAACAGTGGGTGCGGCGCCAAAGGCCGCGCGGTGAGCTCTGGATGCGCCTGGGTGCCAAGCATGAAAGGATGCACGGAGCGCGGTAGCTCGCCTATCTCCATGAGAACGCCGCTTGGCGATACACCGGAAAAAACGATGCCACCTTCTTTAAACTTATCGACGTATGAGGGATTCACTTCATAGCGATGGCGATGTCTGTCCTCAACCACAGTCTTGCCATATGCCTCATGTGCGATTGTATCCTTGGTGAGATGTGCCGTATAGTTACCCAGTCGCATGGTGCCGCCATAGTCAGCATCGCGAACATGAGCCCGTTGATCTGGCATTATCCAAACGACAGGATGCGGTGTCTGCGGATTTATCTCTGTCGTGTTCGCATTTTTTAATTTCAGGACATTTCGTGCATACTCGACGAGCATGAGCTGAAGCCCATAACAGAGGCCAAGATACGGAATTTTGTGCGTGCGAACATACTCAATGGCCTGTATCTTCCCCTCGATACCAGTCTCGCCAAAGCCACCCGGGACGATGATGCCATCAAATTCTGACAGTTGGCGCACCGGGTATGCACCTCGTTCGATATCTTTTGCGTTAATCCATGATATTTCTGGACGAGCATTTTGTGTGAACGACGAAAATTTAATCGCCTCAATGACAGATAGGTATGCATCGGACAGCACAAAGTCTCCCGTATCAAAATATTTTCCGACAATACCTATTTTTACTGTCTTTGTCGGATGCTTCGTTTTCCTCACATATGTGCGCCAGCTTGAAAGGTCTGCCTTTTTTCGCACGGGGATTTCAAGCGAATCGATGAGAAGGTCAGAAAGTCCATCGTGCTCAAAGTTTAGTGGCACATCATAAATAGAATCGATATCTGGCGCTGAAATAACCGCCTCCGGTTTTACTGAACACCAGATAGCAAGTTTTTCTCGTCGCTTTTGATCCATCTTTGTTTCTGAGCGCGCAATGATGATGTCCGCCTGCACGCCATACGAGTTTAACTGACGAACCGCGTTTTGGGTCGGACGCGTCTTCATCTCGCCAATCGTCGCCGGCACCGGCAGGTATGAAACAAGTATGAATGCGACATCGGTCGGCCGTTCCACTTTTAAGGTGCGCGCAGCTTCTATGAACAAAGCGTTTTGAAAATCACCAATGGTGCCGCCGATTTCTATAACGGATACCTGTGAGTCATTGTGCGCGGCTGCTGCTTTAAACCGATTAATTATTTCATCGCGGACGTGCGGGATGGCTTCAACAAACTTTCCGCCATACCCGAGTGCCCGTTCACGCTCAATAACTGCTTTATATACCATACCACTCGTCATATAATCTTCAGGTGACAAATCGCGATTTAAAAATCGCTCATAATTACCCATGTCTTGGTCGGTTTCAAGACCACTTTTTAATACAAACACTTCTCCGTGCTCAGTGGGGTTCATCGTGCCTGCGTCGACATTTAAATACGGATCAACTTTTACAATATTTACCTTTATGCCGCGCGCCTCAAGGATAGTGCCGATAGACGATGCGGCAATACCCTTACCGACGCCACTCATCACACCGCCGATGACAAAAATATACTTATGTCGAGGCCTCAAGGCCGATCGTTTTGTTTTTGATCGGCGGGGTTTGGCCATATGCATCTATTATACTGACAAATATTTACGAACTGCAAGGAAGGATGACGCGGCACCAAGGGCTGCCCCCGCTACCATGAGAACCAAGATAAACCAGAAGAAATTGGCAAGGTAGTACGCAAATATATCGGCATTGAACATAGCTTCGGTAGCAGGCCGCAATAAGAAGGTTATGGGGAAAAATAGCAATAGTCCAATGCACGAGGCCACAAGTCCATAGATAGTGCCCTCAATCACAAAGGGCCCACGAATATACATGTTGGTGGCACCAACAAGCCGCATCACCGATATTTCTTCTCGCGAGGTATAGATGGCGAGTCGAATGGTGTTAAACGTGATAAGGATTGATGCAATAGCAAATACAATGGTGACGATGAGCCCAAAGCGGTTGACATACGTCGTGACTCGGCTGAGCTGATCGATAACAACTTTATTTTGTGCATAATTTACTGTTTCTATGATCTGTGGCGACTCATTTGATTCGACGTCGCGAAGGTACTGTGCAATCCCCTCGTACTGCGATGGCTCGCGCGCCTTAATGGAGAGTGACGCCCCAAAGGGATTATCACCGAGTTCATCTAAGGCCTGCACGGTCAGCTGGTCGTCCTCATGGCGATCACGAAACGTGGCCAGAGCTTCGTCCCGTGTGATGTACGCGACGTAGCTCACCTCAGGAAGCTGCTCCAATGAACGCTTTAAATCCAAGATTGCACCCTCATCTGCGGTAGTCACAAAATAGACATTGACGTCGACTTTGTCCTTCAAGTATCCCACAAACTGATCAACTAACCCCGATAAAAACATCAACGAACCCAAAATCATCACGGTCATAGTGATAACAAAAATTGATGCCAGAGCGACAAATGAATTGCGCACCACATTGATGACTCCTGCACGCGCAACACGTTTAAAAGCAACCCACATCATGTCATTATAATACGTATCTACCCTCCTTATCGTCACGCACGACCCTGCCCTGGTCCATGGTGATAACGCGACGGCCCAAGGAGTCAACAACGCCCTTATTGTGCGAGGTGAGAATCACGGTAGTGCCAAGTTCATTTATGCGCTTCAAAATCTCTACGACTTGGTAGGTATTGATGGGATCGAGGTTTCCGGTCGGCTCGTCGGCCAACAGTACATCAGGCTGATTAACAATGGCGCGACCGATCGCGACACGTTGGCGCTCTCCACCAGACAACTCACGAGGAAAGTTCCATGCTTTTTCTGCGAGGTCGACAAGATCCAACACGTGCGGCACGTCTGCCTCAATCTCCTCATCGGTCCTGCCCTGCGCCTCCATGGCAAAGGCGATATTTTCATACGCAGTTTTTGAAGGTATGAGTCGAAAATCTTGAAAGACCGTGCCAATCTTTTTTCGGAGCGTATGGAGCTCACCGCGAGGAATGCGCTGGACATCGGTCGAATCAAAAAAAACAGACCCTTGTGTCGGTGTCTCTTCTGCCAAAATCATACGGAGCATCGTCGTTTTGCCAGCACCCGCGTGACCCACAATTGAGACAAACTCTTTTGGTTCTATGGTAAGCGTCACATCGTCGAGCGCGACTGACTGTGCGTTGTACACCTTTGAAACGTGGTCAAAGTAAATCACCTCCCCATTGTACCGCGTGATTACGCTCGTGCCTACCCCAAAACCACTCGTCGCACTGCTTCGTACACTGCGTCATGAGTTAATCCTGTTGTATCAATGTGCGTGACGGTGGGTCGCCGTAAGTACAAAGTCTCGGCTTGATGCCAACGTTCTGTAACCATCTCAGGATTTAAGATACTTTCTGGTCTATACCCACGCGTCTGCGCTCTTTGCAGAACAGCTTCAAGTGTTGCAGTTATCAGAAATTCATATACCTCGGCGTTGTTGTCAGCGCCGACTTTCTCGAGCGAAGTAAGTGCTTCGTCATAGGTTAAAATCGCTTTGTCCACGATGACGTTTGTGCCTCTTCGTAATGCCTCACTAACTGCAGCAGAAACAATAGAATAATTAAGGACTTGGCTCTCCACTCGATGTTCCTGCCACGCGCTTATCATGCGGCGCCAGTCGTCAGCTTCAACCAAAAGCGACATTGGCATTTCTGTATGCAGCCGCTTGGCCAGTGTACTCTTACCCACACCGGGCGGTCCATTAATAATGATTAGCTTCATGACGATGCCCATTTCTCACCTTCCATTGCATCAATGAAACCATCAATGTCTCCATCAAACACAGCCTGGGGATTTCTGTGCTCAAAATCGGTACGATGGTCCTTCACCAATTGATATGGGTGAATAGTGTACGAGCGAATCTGCGATCCCCACTCGTTCGCCGTTGTCGCCGACACCGACAAGCCGCGCTCAAGCCGCGCTCGATCCTCTTCTTGTTTCTGATATATCTTTGACTTAAGCAGGGTGAGTGCGCGCTCACGGTTTGCAGCTTGGCTCCGCTCGCTCATCACATGAACCGAGATGCCCGTTGGTTTATGCACCATGCGCACCGCCGTTTCTCGCTTATTTACATTTTGTCCGCCTGCCCCCCCAGCTCTCGCAAAAGATGTTTCAACATCCACCTCATTGAGCTCCACACGATCATCCTTTGTTACGAGCGGCGCCACCTCAATCATTGCAAACGATGTCTGTCGCTTCCCCTGCGCATTAAACGGCGAGATGCGAACCAGTCGATGCACCCCAGCCTCGTGTTTCAATCTTCCATACGCGCCCTTACCATCTATTTGCATAGTCACATTTCTGTAGCCGCCATGGTCGGTTTCGTTTTCGTCAAGGATGCTTACGGACCACCCCTTCTTCGAAGCGTAATTTTGATACATACGGTTTAAAATTCCTGCAAAATCTTCTGCGTCGTCACCACCCGCGCCCGCCATCACAGAAACTATGGCGGGACCTCGATCGTGGATGTCGCCCCCTTCCGCGTATGCGATAAGGTCAGCACGCTCTTTTATCATTTTCTGCGCTCTTTCTTTGTCGCTCCAAAAATCCGACGAGATCATCAATGCGTCTATTTCAGCAATGCGCGCCTTAAGATCGTCCGGCGTCATACACAACTAAGAACCTTTCTCTTTATTGAATTTAAATCCTTCAAATGATTTTAAAATCTCGAGCGGCACCGCAAAAACAATGGTATTCGAAGCATCGGATGAGATGTCGTTGATAGACTGAAGGGTTCGTAGGTGAAGCGCGCCGGTGTGTTTTGATAGTAATTCTGCAGCTTGTGCAATGTTCTGAGCCGCAGCAACTTCTCCTTCAGAATTTATGATGACCGCGCGTTTCTCGCGTTCTGCTTCAGCCTGCTTTGCAATAGTGCGCTCCATCGTCTCGGGTAGAGAAACATCCTTGAGCTCAACATTATTTACTTTAAGTCCCCATGCATCAGTCTCTTTGTCGACTATCTCTCGAATTCTATCGGCGATCTTATCGCGCTGTGCAAGAAGCTCGTCCAAAGTTGCCTCGCCTACGACGTTACGCATTGTGGTTTGTGCATACTGGCTAATCGCGTAGCGAAAGTCCTCTACTTCAAGAATCGCTTTTGATGCATCGGAAACACGATAATAAATAACTGCGTTCACTTTGACGGGGACGTTGTCGCGCGTAATCGCCTGTTGATCAGGGACATCAACCGCCTTTAAGCGCAAATCAACTTTTTGGTACGATTGAAAAATCGGGATGATAATACGCCACCCAGGCTCCATGGCGCCGGTATACCTCCCCAGCGTAAAACGAAGTCCGCGCTCATACTGATTTATCTGTTTAATCGAAAACAGTATGATAATAAGAACTATTGGAAGAAGAATAAAAAATATAAAGTCCATATGAGTATTTTAACATGCGGGGACTGAAAAACGCATGATTTTTGAGCCGCCTCCCAGGATTGAACTGGGGACCTAGGGTTTACGATACCCTCGCTCTACCAACTGAGCTAAGGCGGCACGCCTCCATTGTATACGGAAGCTGGAGCCGAGAATCGGGATCGAACCGATGACCTCATCCTTACCATGGATGTGCTCTACCAACTGAGCTATCTCGGCGAGTGAGAAGCAGAATGGCAGCGTGCTGACATTCTCTTCAAACGAGCCGGGACAAGCTAGGCTTATCTCGGCGAGTTACACTGACCTCCCTGATACTAGCTTGATTTTGCTCGTTTTTCAATCACTCGTTAGTACGGCATCGCTGGCATGTGCGGGTTATTTATTGGCTCATTCGCATTCGAGAGTCTTTCTGGAAACTTGAGGTCGTCTGGAAGCTGCCTACGAAGCACCAGCTGATTTGCAATATGCCATTGTGTTGCAGCGCGGATCCGACGCGCTGTTTGATTCCGCTGGTAGGAGTCAATCTTCTGTGCCCACTTTTTTCGCAGTACTTTTGCACGCGCTTCTATATGATCGATTCCTGACATTGAGCGAGTATGCCACACGGTGTAGCAGATTGCAAAGGACTGAATCAGGGTTTTCGCTCGCGATTCGCAGCGATGAGCCCCCGCGCACCTTCAAGGTACTGTCGTGCAATTGACAGTTCACGATTAAACAACGCTGCAGTATCGTCTCCAATTGCGATGGTAGCGGTGCGGCGAGCTATAACGTCGGCGCCGCGTATCAGGTTATTAATCATCTCCTCGGCAACCGGATCACTGATGGTCACTTGCGCGTAAAACGCACACACGGATTCAAAAAACTTTGAGAGGTCTCTTGAGGCGTGGCGGCGGCGGCGCGACTCTGCATAAAAAAAAGCCCGACTCAATGTCGGACCTCTCAGTGCTGCAAGGATATTATTTTCTTTGCGGCGGCGCTTCCCGCTCATTCTGTCCAGCCGCTCCTGTCCACGCATTAGGACGCACTATAGCATGCCTAGAAACTTGGGCGACTATCGGGAATTGAACCCGAATCGAGAGTTCCACAAACTCCAGTGTTAACCATTACACCATAGTCGCCATCATGTGTAGTTGTACCAGAAAAATGGCTTATATTCAATGCGCTACTTGAGATACGAGAGACGCGCTTCAACAAGCGCTTGATTGGCGTTTGTAATGGATGTTTCAAAAGCACTGTGTGGATCAGAATCCACATACTGGCGTGCATTACGGATATGTTCTAAAACCGTTCTCAGTTTGAGCATGGCAGCAACTGCCTTCTCCGGGTCCCGGAGAGCCTGCACTTTGAGCGTCGAAATTTCAAATTGATCTTCAATATCCTTCAATATCATTTGACGCTGTATGAGCTCTGGAGTCGCTGCGACGTCTGGACAACCACGTGATGTAACGGGGATTGGTTTAAATATTTCCGCGCCCCTTCGTGCACCTATCTTTCCAGGTCGCTTATCGATGGATCTCATAGTTTATAGAATGAACCACCTTCTGGATTTGCGTACCGTATCGCGTGCAGTTTGCACAAGCGCATCAAACGTTTCAACCGCAGGCGCTGTGTATGCGACGTCGCGTGCTTGACGAACAATATTCGCCGCGTCATTTAGTCGTGGAATCGCGTGCACCTCAAGTTGTACATCATTTGATTTGATCGCATGGAGTCGGTGGCGCTGAATATCTGCATCGAGCTCCTCTAAAATTTCTTTTCGGCGCGCAAACTCCTGACCTGCCCACACATTGACCCCTTTCGAAGTTTCAGGAATCTTGGTAGGAATCCCAAGCCGTTTAGTTAAACGGCGGGCGGGCGCTGTGGCGATTCTTTCGTGTGCAGGTAACATTATTTAAAGTATTGCTCACTGGTCTCGGTCATTTCTCTATTTGCATTAATCATACCGTTTACAAATGCGAATCCGCCGTCAGAAATGCTTTTTTCTGCATCAGAAATACCGTTCTCTGCTCTCTCTAATTTTTGGAGCGCCAATCCACGCTTTCTGGAATCGGAGATCCTTTCAGCTGCACGCTTCGCATCAGCTAAACGTTCACGCAAACCCTTGATAATTGACTCTCGCTCTGCAATTTCTGACCCGTGCATATTCAGTGTTCTACCATATTTCTACCCTATTCGCAAACTCTTTGGTTTGTGCGCGGGAGAGGACTCGAACCTCCATGCCCTTGCGAGCGTTACCACCTCAAGGTAGTGCGTCTACCAGTTTCGCCACCCGCGCAATCCCTCTACTATACTCATTTTTTGGCTTAAAAACAATGTAGTACCGACGGCAAGATTTGCACTTGCGACCTCAGCTTTATGAATGCTGTGCTCTAACTACCTGAGCTACGCCGGCAAGCGAGGGACAAAATGAAAGCTCGCTTTCATTTTTCCCGAGCGCCGCCGGCGAAGCGTCTCGCTACCGCCGGCAACTCCCCTACTTTACCAAATTTCAAGTCTTTTTCAATCAAATACCGACGAACGTACCAACCACGACACCAAGTAAAATAGCAGCTCCACCCACGACGACCATCTGGATCGCGCGATATGCCGATGCCGTGTGCGAAAGTCGTGACGCTACCACACCCAAGGCCCCCAACGCCGCTAAGGTCACCACGACAGACACAAGCGTCGCGACCCCCTCTGCTTCAATAAGTACATATGGCGCAAGGGGTATCAAACCAGAAACTAAATATGAAAAGAACATGATGAGCGAAGCGATAATTGCGTGCATCGGGGGGACGGATTTTTGCATAACAAACTCCTCCCCAGACCGTTCAGAAAGAAATGATCCCGCGGCCATAGAAAACGCTTCTACAATAATCAGTACAAGCCCCGTGAGAATGACCGTTCTGGACGCGACCCCCGCGAGCGCGATGCCGGATACGAGCCCCACGGTCGAGACCAGTGAGTCCTCGACCCCAAAAATAAAATTACGAACGTATGATTCAAAAAGAGCGCGTCGCATACGATGCATATAGTATACTGTAGGTATTATCACGTAGCGGAAATTTCTATGAAACACGGCATTATCGCAGTCATTGCACTTCTCATTATTGGCGGCGGGTGGTGGTACATGAATCAAGGTACAACTGCAACTCCTGTTGTTGAAAACATGGATGCCGCGGGCACCGTGCTCGAAGGATCAGGTGTGGAACCAAATGACACACCCGGAATGACCGCAGATTCTGGTGCAGTCAAAGAATTTGTTGTCACCGCAACAAATTTCTCATTCGATGTATCAACGATGTCAGTTAAAAAAGGTGATCGCGTGCGCATCGTCTTCAAGAACTCCACAGGTCAGCACGACTGGGTTGTTGATGAGTTTAGTGCGCGAACCAAAGTTACTAATGGTGGTGAATCAGAGACCATTGAATTTGTTGCGGACAAAGCCGGATCATTCGAATACTATTGTTCAGTCGGTAAGCACCGTCAAATGGGTATGAAAGGGACACTCACCGTCTCTGAGTAGCTATCCAAAAAATAGAAACGCACAGGTGATAGCACCGATCCACCCTATCGTCGACAAGGCGCCGCCAATCATGAGCGGCGTTTTTTGTCTGTTTGAAAGCTGTGCATACGGCGTCACTGACACTGGTATGAGCGTGCCGATAAAAATAGCATTACACACAAGAAGTGCGACGAACCCCATTTTTAATTGAAACAGAGACATCGTAATAAGCATCGACAACGCCGGATATGCCATCCACAAACCTGTCGCTATCATGCCAATAAGTCCAACCCAGACTGTCATGTGAAGCCGGGTTGCAAGTTTTACATCTATAGTTTCGCGAGTACCCCGCACGTATTGAAACGCCATGTGGTCGGTATACAGAATCACAAGCACCGTAAGTGTCAGTATTGAAAGATGAATGATAAGCGGATCCACGACTCAAGTATATCGCGACTGCGGGCCTCTACCGAGCGGGGTCACCCTCTCCCCAACGACATTCGTCACATTCGTCGCCATAAATCCACTTCTTGTGCTTAAAGCACCACCACTTCTTTGTTTCGCTGGCGGTGTACACTATGAATCGATTTTTTTCATCGAAGAATGCCATACACGCATATTATAGCACTTATAGTGTTCTTTGTCAATCTCTTGCACCCGCCGTCTGCTGACGCAGGGCACACATGCGGCCTGCTGGCCTTAGTACTTCCTCGCTCCCGCTCGGTCGCTGCCGCTCACCTTCGTACGCTTGTTCCGGGACAGGGACTCGAACCCCAATTAACGGCTTCAAAGGCCGCTGTCCTACCGTTAGACGATCCCGGAATACATTACCAACACTACTATGATACCGCAGGTGCCACAAGCTCCATGATGGCGAGTTCAAGTGGAAGTTCTGCCACCGGCGAGCGCGCTGTCTCTGTGCTCGCTATAAGAAGTTTGCGCAGTGTCTCAGAATTTATTTTGCTCTGCGCGTCGTGTGCAAGCTCGGTTAACATTTTTTGTTCGACGTCAGTGAGATCAGCGATCATAGTTGTTCCTGCCTTTGGTGCGTATCGTGCCATAAGCACCATGCGCACGCGATCGATCAATATCATAAGGAGCACTGCCATATCGGCGTTTTGCTCAACCGCAGTTCGCACTGCGGTGAGTGCTTGGTCACCCTGTCCTTTTGCAAGAGCTGCCATAATTGTATGAACGATTTCCATCCGTGGTGCACCAGTGACTTCGACCACTTCTTCGATACTGACTTTTTTATCTTTTGATGAACTGAGTATTTTTTGCAAAATGGACTGCGAATCTCGAAACGACCCATCTGCTAAAAGTGCAATAAGCTCTGCGGACGACTTTTCAAGCGTGAAGCCTTCAGCTTTTGCAATCTTAATTATCAAGTCGACGATATCTTTTTGAATCGGCTTTTTGAACGTGAACACCTGGCAGCGAGATTGGATGGTGTCAGGTACTTTTTCTAATTCTGTGGTCGCCAAAATAAATGCCACGTGTGATGGCGGCTCCTCAAGAAGCTTTAAAAATGCATTAAACGCACCCTTTGAAAGCATGTGCACCTCGTCGACGATGTACACCTTTCGTTTTGACTCAAACGGCATCGTCGCCGCCTCCTCGCGGAGCGCTCTGATATTGTCTACGCCGGTGTACGTCGCCGCGTCTATCTCATGGATATCGCTGTCGCCGGCGCCGAGTTCGTGCGCTAAAATACGTGCGACTGATGTTTTGCCGGTGCCTCGCGAGCCACAAAAAAGATACGCGTGCGCGCTACTCCCCTCCCTCAAAGCTCCCTGGAGTGCAGTGACGACGTGCCCTTGCCCCACCACTTCTTTAAAAGTTTTTGGCCGATATTTTCTGTAGAGCGCAATCTCAGACATGGTTCTAGTATAGCAAGTGACCGTTCGTGACCTAATCGCATGTCTCTGGTCTACACGGCACCATCGGCGTTACTACCTTTCCCATAATGGCGCACACGCCGCAAATGAGTGTCCCTCTGTGCAAGAATGGCTGCGGGTGCTCACACCCCTCCGGACAATGCGCGTGATCTGAGTTGCGCCGCTTATTCCAACGTGCAAGCATGGTCCGACGAGCTAATTCTTCAGCATTTTTACGTCGATCGCTTAACTGACGTGTCTCCATAGTCATGCGAGTGCCTGCATGAGACGTGTCATACCGATGCCGCCACCAAAGCGTGGGAAAAAGTTGAGCGACAAGAACTCTTCCAACTCTTTGATCACTCTCCCTTCTCCAAACAGCGAGTACAGTAGTTTCGCATATGCTCCGTTTGAGATTGTGTGAAACCGTTCTCGCATTTCAGCGGTATCCGATGAGCGTTCTGCGGAGCCGATAGTCTCCATACCATCAATGATAACGTCGATTTTGTGCGCAGTGTCCCCGGAGCGGCGCATGTTCCAAAACGGTGACGTCCCTTCTGGAAAGCGCTCAAGAAAGACAACGCGGCCGAACTCTTCGCTCATTTTTCTCTCGTGTGTGCTCGTCAAATCATCGGTCCCATAGTGTTGTGCCATGTCGCGCCAGTTTGCATGTGGAAACTGCGATTTATCACCCAGCCCGAGATGCTCGCATAAATCTTCTTCGAGCGCGCGAAGATCTGCGAGTGTACCTTTTGACTCAAACTCAAACATCGGGAATATGCGCTCGTGCCTTCCCGGGATTGGATGTGGCTCATTGCGGTAGCTTGTTGAGATGCAATATACGCCGGGGAGCCCCGGCTTGGTGAGAAGTTCATATTCGAGCCACATTTGCCCTGTTTGAGGCAGGGGCCATGTTTGCCCTTCATACTCGTACGTCGCGACGGTCGTTGGGTCCTCGCAGGCAGCAAGGATGGAGAGTCTATCTTGAGTGTGTGCTTCAACAAAGCCACGCGCGTGAAAAAACGAACGCAGTCTTTGTGCTGCATTCGAATAGCCGACAATGTCTCGCGTTGGTAAGTGATTGGTGATCATGGTGAGTTGTGTTGTTAGTTGATAATGTGAATAAAAAAAATCCCTCAAACGAGGGATGAAACGGATCGGCGTACAAAATACTTTTTTCTTTGCAAGTACTTCATACGCTCGACCTACTGTACCACCTACCGATGTGCTGCAAGCCATTTGTCCACAGTTTCCGAGATCGCTCTCGCATCGGCTGCCAGCATAAGCTCTGCACGAAGTTCTGCAGCACCCTCAAACCCGTGCACGTATGCCTTGTAGTGCTTTTTCATGAGCATAAAAGATTTATGCGGAAGAAGCTCCTCAAACAACTGTGTATGTTCGACCATGACGCGGAGCTTTTCCTCCTTAGCCACAACATTCTCACATTCTTGAGAATGTTGGAATGTAGTCTGAGGTGCAAAAAGCCACGGGTTTCCAAAAATCGCTCGTCCAAGCATAGCTCCATCAGCACCTGTTTCAGTCACCTTCATACGCGCATCGGCCACATCAATCAAATCACCATTACCGAGTATCAGCGTACCCGATTGCATCTCATTTCGTATCTCTACCGCACGCGCAATGCGATCCCATCGTGCAGGAACCAAGGACATTTCTTTGCGCGTGCGTGCATGAATGGTTATGGCTGCTAGCTCTGTTTCAAGAAGTCGCGGCAACCATTCTTCAAGCTCGTCTTTGTTATAGCCCAATCTCGTCTTCACTGACACGGGCAGTCCATTCGCACCGCGCTTTGCTGCAGCGATGACCTCTTGCGCGAGAACTGGATTGTGTATGTGCGCTGCACCCGTACCTTGATGAAGAATCGCGTCGACCGGGCAGCCCATGTTAAGGTCAATTCCATCAAAACCAAGCTCAACCGCTAATCGTGCTGCATACTCCATGTTTTGTGGATTTGAACCAAAAAATTGTGCAACTATTGGACGTTCTGCGTCCGTATACATAAGATCAGCCAATAACTTTTTTTTACCCGCTTCTGGTGCGCGTGCCAATCCATCGGCAGAAACAAACTCGGTCCATGTTATGTACGGAGTCCCTCCAGGAACTTTTGAATACTTTGCAATAATACGGCGAAACGCCGCATCGGTAACATCAGCCATCGGTGCTAATACAAAAATCGGCCGCTCTGATGTATCCCAAAAACTCATACGTTCAGTATACGGGCCCGGGTCAGGTGCCCGTGGACATTAAGGCTAAGAGCGGCAGCGATGTCCCTCCGTCCCTTGCTTCATTTTGTTTGTCGATAACTCGCGATCGCGCCATCTGCTCTTTCAGAGGTCGAGACAAACCCTTATATGCAGGATCAGTAAATATCTCCTTTCTAATTGCGCGACGAAGTTGATTTGGCGTGTGCGGATGTACTCCTGCCTCGGCGTTTATCTCCCACTGTTCCCCATGTGCTTGTGCGCGGTACAGTCGAGATGCATCAAACCGCGCATGTGTGCCGCGGCCAATCCATACAAGATCTGCAGCGCTTCTCCTTTCTTTCATAGTGAGTACTGTACCTTTATTCTTTGTACTTAACAACCACGCGAGGAATAAAGCGAAAGTCAGCATAGTCAAGCGTTTTTGTTGTATCAAATTTTGATGAGGTGAGCACTGAGCCCATGGTCTTTGCGAGCGATACATCGATGTCCCCAAGCACGAAACGGATCATGCCACCGGTACTCAAAACTAATGACACGTCTTCTCCATCAATGTCGACGCTGGTAATACTGCGCGCAGTCGACTGTTCAACGAGCGCGACAAAATCGTAAAGGATTTTGAATTGACCATCGAGGTACACTGATCCAACCGGTGCAGATGCTACACCTCCACCGTAGCGTCGGAAATGCTCTACCTCCATGTCGGGGTACACGACGCTGTATATGTACCCACCACTATCCATAAGATAACAATCCCCAGAAGAGCACCAGAGCGCGGCGGGGGCTCGCTCGACCACGTGCACAGTAAGCGACGTAAGCGAGCTGCGCGCCACCGTCGCAGACGCGATAAGCGGGATGGAGGTGATCCGATCATGAATGCGAGAAAGCGGCACGAATGCCGCATTATCTCGTGGAATACCAAACCAATAGCGACCGCTTGTTTCTGTATTGAAAAGTGTTTGCAGCCGTAGGGTGGTGACTCGAGCATTGCCGTCGAACGCGACTGCATGTATGCGGATCCACGAAAAGTACATAGACACGTAGACACCGAGAACACATATGCCGATAAGGCACGCGATCACACCGGCAAAACGCATTTTTTTTCTCCTGCGACGCTCGGTGAGCGGTATGCGGGCCTGCCCAAGCGCAACCTTTTTGGCCGCCATACGATACTATGCGCCGATGACGTCCCTTTCCATATATGGAACGAGCACATCGGGCACTTTAATACTGCCATCTGCTTGTTGATAGTTTTCAATGATTGAAACGAGAATGCGCGGCGTTGGAATCGCCGTTGAGTTTAATGAGTGCGCAAATTTGAGTGAACCGTCTGCATCGCGGTAGCGAATGTTAAGACGCCGCGTTTGGAAGTCGTGGAAATACGATGCGGAGCTAATTTCGCGGTATTTCTTCTCTGCTGGCACCCAAAGTTCAATATCATATTTCTTTACCTGCCCTAGCCCAAGATCACCACCGCAGTTAACCACAGTGCGATATGGAATATTCAACGACTCAATAAATTCTTCCGTGTTTCGATTGAGCCATTCATGGTACTTAACTGACTCTTCATGCGATGCCTCGCATAATATCACCTGCTCCCATTTGAAAAACTCATGAACGCGGATAAGGCCTTTTATGTCCTTGCTATGACTGCCTGCTTCCCGTCGAAAACAAGGAGAAAATGAAAGGTATTTTTTAGGAAGTTCTGTTTTCGCTAATGTATCCCCCATGTGATACGCCATCGTTGCAACTTCTCCAGTACCAGCTATATAATCACCATCCTGCGTCTTATACATATCATCTTCGCCTTGAGGAATATAACCCGTCCCCAAAAGAGTCACGCGACGGACAAGTGAGGGCACTATCATTGGTACAAACCCCTTCCCAACAAAAAACTTCTGGGCATAGTGCCATATCGCCATGGAAAGGAGCGCTCCTTGTCCTTTTAAGAAATAGCCACGAAAGCCAGCGACCTTAGCCCCCCGCTCAAAGTCTGCAATATCAAGCGCCTCCATGATATCTATGTGACTCTTTAAATCGAAATCAAAGGATGGTTTCTCTCCCCACGATTTAGTCTCTAAATTATCGTCATCAGAATCTCCCGTTGGCACTGAAATGTCAGGAATGTTTGGTACTGACACCATCAAGGTCTGCCATTCAAGCATGACAAGCTCAAACTCTTTCTCTTTCTGCTGCATTTCCTCCTTCACCGATTTCATCTCGAGTTTAATTTTTGCCTGAGCAGACACGTCCACCATAACGATTTTCGCTGAAACCTCATTCTGTTTTGCACGCATCGCCTCAATTTCAGTCAATAATTTGCGACGAGTCTCATCAACAGTCAAGAGACGGTCAATATCAACTTCGATGAGCTTTTTCTTGGCGCCAGCCTTCACCAAATCTACATTGTCGCGGATGAACTTGATATCGAGCATAGATGTATCATACTACGCCTATGGATGAGGTTCAAAAGCTGTACCCTGACGACTTTCCCCCACTCTTGAGAGAAATCAATGACGCGCCGCCATACCTCTATATGCGCGGGTCGCTACCAAAACCAGGCGCCAAGTACCTAACGGTGGTAGGTTCACGCTCCATGAGCCAGTACGGCAAGGATGCCTGCGAGTATCTTATCTCTGGCCTTGCTGGCTACCCCATCTCTATTGTGTCAGGACTTGCGCTTGGCATGGACGGCTGTGCCCATCGCGCGGCACTCAAAAATGGACTTCATACGGTCGCACTCCCTGGGTCAGGAATTAATGACGATGTGCTCTACCCGCATACGCACAAGGCTCTTGCTAAACAAATTCTCTCAGCCGGTGGAGCACTGTTGAGTGAGTTTGAGCCTGATCACAGAACAATGATTCACTATTTTCCTCAGCGAAACAGAATCATGGCCGGCATGTCGGACGCTGTCCTCGTCATCGAGGCGGGGGTGCGGAGCGGTACACTGATCACTGCACGGCTCGCGACTGAATATAATAGAACGCTTCTCGTAGTCCCGCACTCAATATTTTCTGACGGCGGCGCTGGTGGACATATTTTTGCAAAGATAGGCGCGCAACCAGTGCGGACCGCCAGCGACATTCTTGAAGCACTCGACGTCACACCCGAATCATCAGGCATTGAAACAGTGCTTCTGACTGACGACGAACGCGCGGTCTTAGAATGCCTCTCTGAGCCTATGGCACGAGATGAAATAATCCGCCAATTGAATATGCGGACAGGTGACGCAAACGTTCTTTTTGCGCAGATGGAGATCCGTGGACTCATCGCAGAATCCTTGGGCCACGTGCGCAAACTGATTTGACATAAATCGTGTGGTACCGTACTACTGTACAAGTCACACATGAAATTAGTCATTGTCGAATCTCCCGCGAAAGCGAAGACCATAGAAAAGTATCTCGGCGCTGGCTATCAGGTGATGGCGAGCGTTGGCCACGTGCGCGATTTACCCAAGTCAAACAAGGATGCAGTAGACATTGAGGGCGGGTTTATCCCCCGCTATGTGGTGAGCCCCGGCAAGTCAGACGTTATAAAAAAAATCCAAGACGCCGCAGAAAAAGCTGACGAGGTGCTTCTCGCGACTGACCCCGACCGCGAGGGTGAAGCTATCGCGTGGCACGTCGCAGAGGTGACCAAACTCAAAAAACCAAAACGTGTTGTTTTTAATGAAATCACGAAAGATGCGGTGACCGAGGCGGTGGCTAACCCACGTACTATCGACCAGAATCTTCGGAAAGCGCAGGAGGCTCGGCGCGTTTTGGACAGACTCGTCGGCTACGACCTCTCGGGTCTCATTTGGAAAAAGGTGCGCTATGGCCTTTCTGCCGGTCGAGTGCAATCCCCCGCACTCCGTATTATCTGTGAGAAGGAGCGCGAAATCCGCGCATTTGTTGCTGAGCAATACTTTGTCATCAGTGCAGAATTTAAAACAAAAAAGGGTGAGAACTTTATCGCGACCGCCACCGTCGAGCCTAAGACAAAGGCCGAGGCTGACGACATAGTCACGCGAGGCAAAAAAGGAAAGTGGGAGGTATCCTCCGTTGAGCAATCCCCCGCGAGACGCGCACCAAAGCCGCCATTCACTACATCGACACTGCAGCAGGCGGCATCATCACGCCTTGGCTTCTCTCCAAGTCGCACCATGCGCGCAGCGCAAAAACTTTATGAGCAGGGACATATCACCTACATGCGCACCGACTCGATGAATATGGCGGCCGTTGCCATGAGCGCTATCGCCGCGCACGTAAAAAAGTCGTTTGGTGCTGAGTACTATGAAGAGCGTCAATACAAAACTAAGAGCAAAAACGCGCAAGAGGCGCACGAGGCGGTGCGACCAACGGACGTCACCGTGCTCCATGCTGGAGCTGACGAAGATGAAACGAGGTTGTACCAACTCATCCACGCCCGCACCGTAGCGTCACAAATGGTGGACGCAATTATGACGCGCTCAAAGATTACTGCAGAAACTGAAGGTGTAGTGCCATTTACCGTGACCGGTTCGACCATAGCAAACGAAGGGTGGCTTAAGGCTGACCCCCAAGCTCGTGGCGAAGAAGTGGTGCTCCCCGAAGTAACCCAGGGCGAGCCGCTGCAACTGCTCTCACTTACAGATGAGGAAAAGTTTACTCAGCCCCCCGCTCGCTACACCGAGGCGGGGCTCGTGAAAGAACTCGAAAAACGAGGCATCGGTCGACCTTCGACATACGCATCAATTATTAAAACTATCGTTGATCGCGAGTACGTAACTAAGGAGGGCCGTGCGCTGCGTCCTACCGCGGTCGGCGAGGTAGTGTCGAGCTTTTTAGAAAAGCATTTTGAAAAGTATATCAGTGATTCGTTTACTGCAGAGATGGAAAATGAGCTCGACCAAATCGCCGATGGCGAACGCGAGTATGCAGAAACGTTAAAGGATTTTTATACGCCATTTCTAAAAGATGTGCAAAGTAAAGAAAATGTCGACAAGCTCACGACGCTGGGGGAAGTTGATAAAAAATTCCGCTGCCCTACCTGTGGTGCCTCGATGGTGATGAAGCTGTCTAGAAACGGTGTCTTTATGAGCTGCTCCCGCTTCCCCGACTGCAAGGGTGCGCGGAAGGAAAATGGTGATGAGATGAAAGCCGGTGAGCCTATTGGCCTTCACCCAGAAACGCAACGACCAGTCTTTGTTAAAGATGGGCGCTTTGGTCCGTACGTTGAAATGCCGGACGAAGTGACTTTAACCAAAGCAAAGAAGCCTAAAAAGCTAACCGCTCGTCGCTCGTCCATCCCCGCTCATATGAAACCAGAAGAGGTGACGCTCGACCAAGCAGTAAAACTCTTATCGCTCCCACGCATTGTAGGTGAGCACCCAGAAACGAATATGCCAATAACTGCAAACACTGGTAAGTTTGGACCATACATCGTACACAACGGCGACTTTCGCTCACTCAAAAGCCCTGATGACCCATACGACATTACTCATGCGCGCTCGCTCGATATCTTGAAAGAACCAAAAAAGCTCCGCCCGGGTGCGCCCATGCCCGTGCGTGAGGTCGGCGAACATCCGCGCACGAAGAAAAAAATAATTCTGTTTAAATCAAAATCTGGATTCTTTTTAAAAAAGGGCTTTCGTCGCGTGATGGTACCTGAAGCTCAGTCTGCCACCCTCTCTGCCGCAGAAGCTATCGCACTTCTCAAAGCAAACTAGTCATCGTCGCAGTTTAGTTGTATAGTCAGCATATGCCACACCCAGCTGATGACATTATTGCGAGCATGCAATCCCCCACGGCCGAGGATCGGGTGCTGATTCAAAAAGCGTATGATGTCGCGAAGGAGGCACACGGCGAAGAAAAAAGAAAGAGTGGTGAACCGTACATCACCCACCCGCACGCGATAGCGCTCCGGCTGGCTAAACTCAGCATGGACCGCGACACTATCGTCGCGGGGATACTCCATGACACCGTCGAAGACACGACGCTGACGCTCGACGACATCAAAAAAGATTTTGGCGCGACGGTTACGTTTTTGGTTGAATCCGTCACCAAGCTCTCAAACATTAAATATCGTGGACTTGATAGAAACATCGAGAGTTTGCGCCGGCTCCTCGTCGCTACCGCGTCGGATATTCGCGTTATCGTGATTAAACTCGCAGATCGACTCCATAATATGGAAACCATTGAGTTTGTCGCACCCGAAAAGCAAAAGCGCATCGCCAAAGAAACGATGGAGGTGTATGTCCCGATCGCGGGCCGGCTCGGTATGGGTGCGATACGAAAACGGTTAGAAGATCTCGCATTTAAGGTACTTGAACCAAAAAAGTATGCTGAAACATTTCGTACACTCAAGGAGAAGAGAGCGGAGCAGGAAAAAACCCTACTAGAGATACTTAAGGACATGAAGCGCGACCTGGCAGAGGGAGGGATGCGAAATTTTAAGACTGAAACCCGCATTAAAGGCATCCACAGTTTCGCGATCAAACTAGAAAATAAGGACGGTCACATCGACAAGGTGTACGACCTCTTTGCTATTCGCATTATTGTCCCCACTGTTGAAGATTGTTACAAAGCGCTTGGTATTGTACATGCGCACCATACCGCAGTCCCCGGTCGCATTAAGGACTATATCGCCACACCAAAACCAAACGGGTACCGCTCGCTGCATACCGTTATCATGACCGGCCACGGATTGGCTGTCGAAATACAAATTCGCACTGAGGAGATGCATGCGGAGAGCCAGTACGGCGTGGTATCGCACTTCGGCTATAAGACAAACGAAAGTGCGTCATCAAAAATGACCTATATGCAGTGGCTTATTCCGCGGCTTATGCGAACTAAGAAAGTAGAGACGGGCGTGGCTGCGCCGATACCAAAATGGCTTACTGACCTTGCAAAAGCGGTGGGCGACCATCCTTCAAAATCTTTGGACGAAGCGCTGAAGGAGGATTTTTTTGCGGAACGCATGTTTGCATTTACTCCGAAGGGAGACGTAGTCGACCTACCTGTCGGTGCAACGCCGGTCGATTTTGCGTACTCCATCCACTCTGACATTGGCGACGCTATGGTTGGCGCAAAAGTGAACGGTAAGATGATGTCCATCGAGTCCTCACTCCACAACGGCGACAAAGTAGAAATCATCACCAAAAAATCCGGTTCACCGAACAAAAAGTGGCTCGAGTTTGCAAAGACAACGAGTGCAAAAAAACATATTCGCGCGGCGCTCCTCAAAAAACCACATCCTAGATAGAGAAGTTCTCGACTGAAAATGAATCGTCGGTTTTATCTTTTTTTGGCACATCGTCGACGATACCTAGTTCATGCGCTACTGATTCACGGAGATTTTCTTCTGCGGCGGTGCGCGGAGTGATGGGTGAGCCATCTTCGCGATTGAGAGACTTTAGAAGTGTGGCGAGATCCTCGGCTGAAAAATAGCTGATGATGAGCTTCCCCCCTTCTTCTTGTGGTCGAATTTCAACCTTGGTGCCTAGTGATTCTGCAAACCGTAGCTCCATTTGCTCAAGCTCGGGGCTGATATCGCGTTTTCGAGCTTTTTCGACGGCGATCTCACGAGTCAGTTTTTCAACTTCGCGAACTGAGAGCTTGCGCACCTGGATGTCACGAAACAAGGCCTCCTGCTCCTCAGGGCGATCAATCAGCATGAGGAGCGCACGCGCGTGACCCTCAGTGATCGCGCCGCCCATGACACCCTGCTGGATTTTGGTGGGGAGCATGAGTAGACGAAGCGAGTTGGATACATACTCGCGACTCTTACCTACTTTCTTTGCTATTTCAGTGTTGGTCAGTTTAAATTCTTTTTGCAGCCGATCAAAAGCGCGCGCGCGGTCTATCGCATTTAAATCCTCACGCTGCACGTTCTCGATAATCGCCAGTTCTAGTTTTACACGAGACTGCTCTTCGCCCGAGCGGATGGTGACCGGCACTCGTGCAAGACCCGCCATACGGCTCGCTCGAAGTCGGCGCTCACCTGCGATAAGCTCGTAGTAGCTCACGAGTCCTCCATCCTCGCGCGCCTCTTCAACGCGGGTAACGGTGAGTGGCTGGAGCACGCCATACTGGCGGATCGATTCTGACAGAGCCTTCAACGACTCCTCATCAAATTCTGTGCGGGGCTGAAATGGGTTTGGGCGAATGCGCTCCACCTCGACCCAGAAAATCGCATCATTTTCAAACTGACTGGTCGCCATGAAAAGATTGTAGCATGTGGCATTGTGCGCTACGATAACACGTGTAAGCCGGAGTGGCGTAATGGTAGCCGCGCACGACTCAAAATCGTGTCCTTCACGGGGTGAGAGTTCGAGTCTCTCCTCCGGCACATGGAGATTCTGCCCGTGATTGTGGCGCTCGACGACATGGATCGCGAACGTGCAATCAGTATTGCACGAGCGCTCTCGGGGCGTGTGTGGGGGTTTAAAGTGCACGAACTTGTTGACGTGTACGGTCCAGAAATAATCGGAACGCTTAAAATATACGGGAGAGTGTTTGTTGACATGAAAGTAAGTGACACGCCAAAAACAACACGAAACAGAGTGCGTGCATATGTGGCGCACGGTGCAGATTTCATCAGTGTACATGCGGAGCGAGGAGAGAACACACTCCGCGCTGCAGTAAAAGTTGGTAGAGATCGGATCGTTGCTATCACCACACTTACATCAGAAGCGGATGCATCGCGTGTTACAGAGCTTGCACGCACCGCATACAAAGCCGGCATAAAAAATATTGTGTGCTCCGCACATGAAGCTGGAGTTGTTCGCGCTGTCGCGCCAAACGCTACCATCATCTCACCCGGTATCCGAGAAAAGGGCGCGCCACAACACGACCAAGTGCGTACTATGAGCGCACCTAAAGCGCTCTTAGCGGGCGCTGATCTTTTGGTCATTGGTAGACCCATCACGGATTTAAAAGACCCGACGGCAGCGCTTGAGGGATTATTTAACGAGAAAGAAGACCCCGTATAAGGGTGAGCTGCGTCACCACCTCCTGATACAGCTCCTCATTTTCCTGATTTTTGGTATGTGGAGTAAGCACAAATTCTTTTTCAGCAACTGCATAGATACCGGCGAGCTCAACTCCGCAGGTTGTATTATCAACGCATGAAAGTCCACTGATCTCCAACTCCTGTGCTGTCTCGACGACACGTCGTAAACTTCGCTCGACTGAATCAAAAATAAGCTGTTCGTGATCAGTATCAAGAAAACTGGTGTGGTGCTTTGTCTCTCGCAGCTCAGAAATTCGCCGGATAAAAATTTGCATTTGGCGTAGTGCAGTGCGCAAATTCTTCCAATCTTTCTCTTCAAGTGCATGCGTCGAAGCAAGTTTTTTAATTACGAGATCAAGATCTTTTCGAGACACAAAGAGGCCGTGTCGAATATCATTGAACGCAGTGTCCGCGGAGATCGCATGGATACGTGTCAGTGCCGCATCGTGCTTTCTCGAGGACAGGCGTGACACAAAGACAGCGAGTAACACGAATGAGAGAATACCCTCAAACGCTGCAAAGATTTTTGAAATGCCAAGCGGCAGTATGTCGCCATACCCCACCGTCGCCCCCGTGATGACGCTAAAGTATAGGGCGTCAAAGAATCTCATGAGAGGATCGCTGATACCGTTGAGCTGTGTCGGACCGTGCCCCGGTATATACGAGAGAAGCCAATAGATAATGGAAAAAACAACTATGGCGACAAGCCAGATACCAAAAAGAGAGACGTGCGAAAGCTCATCTTTCTTTTTGTATAACATAGATACTATATTTTACCGACGAGATTCATGTCGCCACCCGTAATCGTTTCATCCCCGGGCTGCCAATTTGCAGGACATACCTGACCGCCGTGCGTACGAACAAATTGTGCTGCCTTTAATTTGCGCAACAGCTCCTTAGCGGAACGTCCAATGCCGTTATCGTGTATCTCTGCGGTTTTAACAATGCCATCCGGATCGATGATAAATGTACCACGGAGCGTCAGCCCCTCATCCTCGACATGTTCGATACTATCGTTTTCGATGTAGGTGCCAAAGGCACGCGATAGTCTACCCGCTGGGTCTGAGCCCATCGGGAACTTAATTTGTTGAATCGACGGCGATGTATCGTGCCATGCTTTGTGGGTAAACACCGTGTCAGAACTCATTGAGATGATCTCGACATCCATTTCGATGCACTCTTTATATGAGAGCGCCAGCTCCTCAAGCTCCGTCGGGCAGACAAAGGTAAAATCGGCTGGATAAAAAAACAGCACAAGCCACTTATTCTTGTAGTCAGAAAAGCGGACCTTTTTGTGCTTATCGTCTTGAAAAATTTCAAACTCAAAATCGGGTACGGGGTGGCCCACTTTCACGAAGCTCTCAAAGCGTTTGGGGTTGTCAATATCATTTGCCATATATGTCGCGTTTAGGTATAACTCCTAATAGAATACCATGGCGAAACCACCTATCCCCACCGTTATTGCAATCGTGGGGCCCACGTCGACGGGAAAGACTGATTTGAGCGTGCGTATAGCTAAAAAAATTAATGGAGAAATCATTTCCGGTGACTCTCGACAAGTCTATCAAGGACTCGACATCGGTACAGGGAAGGTCACTCCGCGAGAAATGCGTGGCGTCCCCCACCACCTTGTCGATATTGTGTCCCCACGGACTGTTTACAACGCATCAGCGTATGTGAGAGACGGCAGACGCGCGCTCCGCGACATCCTTCAGCTTGGAAAAACTCCAATAATCGTGGGTGGCACTGGGTTTTATATTGACGCACTCCTTGGACGTATTGAACTGGCTTCGATAGAACCTAACCAAACGCTTCGAAACAAACTCAAGAGACTTTCGCTCCGGGAGCTCCAGACCCGTTTAAAACGCGTTGACCCAAAACGATATAGGGGTATTGATATCAAAAATCCTCGACGACTCATACGTGCAATCGAGATTTCTGTGGGGACACCGACAGCTCTACCATTACCTCTATCACACATACGCATCATATGGATTGGACTTACACTACCCACGGATGTGCTCAAGAAAAAAATTCATTTCCGTCTCATTGAGCGAATACGAAAAGGAATGCTCGGCGAGGCCAAACAACTCCACCGCAGAGGAGTGTCATGGAAGCGCATGCATGCACTGGGTCTTGAGTATCGGTATCTGGCGCTCTATCTACAAAAGAAAATTTCAAAAAAAGAAATGATGGAGCAATTAGAGAAAGAAATTGTTGCTTACGCAAAACGTCAAATGACGTGGTTTAAGAAAAATCCCAAGATCTGTTGGTTTAGTCCCCAGGAAGCACGACAGATCCTCGACAGTGTGGGAGGCCAATCCCTTTTCCTGCGTACACCGCGTTTACGTATGGCGACACGCGCACGTCAGTCACGACGCGGCAAAGGTCGGTCTCAGTGATGCCAAATTTTTGTGCGAGGTATGCTGCAGCACTGCGACGTGTTTCGCCCAGTGGCTCACGATACAGAAAAACGGATAGCGTGCCCTCCACTTCTGAATAGTGAACTTCAAATCCGCGACTTTCAGATGATGGAACGGTGGTGGATGCGCTGTCCCCGGGGTGCTCGCCCAAGGGCCATGAGCCGAGATAGACAACTTCAACACCTGTTTTTTCGTCAACGATGCGCAGTACATCAGGGTCGGCGAGAAAATCACGAGTCGTCGACACTGCACCATCGTAGCCGGTGAGCGAAATAGAACCAGCCTGACCAACCGCTGCAAGCGAACGATCACTTGCGTCTGGCGATCCAGTTACCAGGAGCGCACCGACCAGTGCAACGCTGAGGAAAGTGAGGAGATGTTCTGATTTGATTTTCATATTAAGTGCCGCCCGCCTTTTGGACAGTGTCGTTAAAAACATCGTAATACGCACACGTTATTTGGCAATAGGGAAACCGCACATTGGACCCTGCAACGGGACACTGCATGATCATATAACCCTTACAGGATTTTGATGGTTCGAGCCCACCTGCCCCATTGTAGGATGCAGCGGCGAGACCCCAGTTTCCATACTTTGAATATTGGTTTCGCATATTGCGCGCGGTCGAACAAAATGCGAGTGACGGGTCGCTTCTGATTGTACTAACGAGTTGCGTATTGTTCATACTCGAGACGCCGCTACAGCTTGGGTTAGATGGATTAGCGCGACAGTAACTCCGCACCGATGCACATGACACGCCAGTCGCGCCATATCCACCTTTCTTGCATGCCACACTTGTGTTTGCGGGGTCATTACACGTGCGTGCGCCGTTACACTCAAGCCTCGAAATACCGACTAAAACGCTTGGCGGTATCCCCTGCTCCGCTGCACATCCGTTTATTGTTTCTCCAAAATTTTGTTGAATATTGTTAATGACCGTTTGTCCATCGCCATAATTTGCCACTCGATCTCCGGGTTTGCAGTTCGGCGTCTCTTGAATATCGGGCCTCGCTGCAAGCTCCTGACTTGATGCGACACACGAACCTGCTGGCGCATCATAGCGCTGACTCGTACCGGTGGGCCCCCCTGCGCCGATGTCGCCGTCCCCAGATCCGCCGGTGTCCCCTGTGCCCACGTAGCCACCTACCTGATCATCAAACTCCACACACTCTATCTGGGTTAAGACGTTTAAGTCTTGATTGGTAAAGACACGCATGATGATATCGATGATGAGCCAGGCAACGAGGACAATGATTAAGCCAAAGAGAACAGTGGAAAAGATCTTTTTCGCGGTATCGATATTTGCTGGTTTTGCTGCAGCGGTGACATAGAGAAGCCCTGCATACAGGAACATGAGAGCCGCAATGACGGTGGTGAACGCCACCAAGAACTTCAAGACATTATCGACGAGGGTGATGACGTCGCAGGCCTGGCAGATGCCTCCCCACGTCTCACACTCGGGGACGATAGGACCACCGAGGATAGCAGTGTCGGCGGCGAGGGTGAGGGATGGCAACGCGAAAAAGAGAGCAGCGGTAAATATAAAAAATCTCACCCCATTATTGTATACCTAAATTTTGCCTTGCTCTGAGCGGGCCCACTAGGAATCGAACCTAGACTAACGGTTTTGGAGACCGTTGTTCTACCACTAAACTATGGACCCGTTGGGATTGCCCCAGGCCTTAGTATGCCTTATTTTTTAACTTCTTTAAAGACCACACGCTTTCGGGTCCGACGATCAAACTTTTTCAATTCGAGCTTCGAATTTGCAAGTTTTTTCTTATTCTTGCGCGTATAGAGAATCGTACCCGAGGCAGATTTGAGTTTAATGAGATTATCCTGTGACATAGGGAGAGTATACCTTAGGGCCAGACTTTGGTCAAAACTGAAGATGGAGGTGCCGCTCAGTCTCGTTGTAAGTACAGTTGTACCGATAAGCCGCGTCAGCAGCAGTCGTACAAATTGCAGTGATACCGAGTGCAACGCGATTTGCTTTTATATAATCAGCGGTTTCTTTTGAATAGCTAATGTCGACGCGCGGCTGGCCCGGCCTGTGTGAAATATGCCCCACTTCGGTACCGCCCGTTACGACTACTTCGCAGTTGCATGCCTTTTTCATTGCAATAATCTTGTCGACGGTGGCTGCAGGAATGCCATCAAGTGACGTACAGGTTGAGTTACCCCTATCTGAACAATTTCCGCTTGACTCTATGGTCACGCCGGCTGCAAGCAGCTTTTCACGAGCATCTTCGTCAGTCATTCTTCCGGCAGGTGGTGTCGTTGGCGATGTCGGATTACCGGCGCCGCCGGTCGTTACGCCGCCGCCCTCGGTGCCGGTCGTCAGATACCCGCCGACGGTTGAGTCAAACTCCACACACTCTATCTGGGTTAAGACGTTTAAGTCTTGATTGGTAAAGACACGCATGATGATATCGATGATGAGCCAGGCAACGAGGACAATGATTAAGCCAAAGAGAACAGTGGAAAAGATCTTTTTCGCGGTATCGATATTTGCTGGTTTTGCTGCAGCGGTGACATAGAGAAGCCCTGCATACAGGAACATGAGAGCCGCAATGACGGTGGTGAACGCCACCAAGAACTTCAAGACATTATCGACGAGGGTGATGACGTCGCAGGCCTGGCAGATGCCTCCCCACGTCTCACACTCGGGGACGATAGGACCACCGAGGATAGCAGTGTCGGCGGCGAGGGTGAGGGATGGCGCAAGCACAAGTATGCCGAGAATAAGCCAGCGCATAATATTTAAAGTATACCTTACGGTATGGTACACTCTTGGTGCGCGTCGGTGGTAGAGTGGTCAATTACACCAGACTGTAAATTTGGCGCCTTCGGGCTTCGTTGGTTCGAATCCAACCCGGCGCACCCATGGTTTGATTAGGTCCCGATCAGGGGCCTTTTCTTTAAATGTACGGAATTGACAGGGTGCTTAAAACAAAGTACATTTTGGGCACCTAGATATGAAGAATGAGGGTCCGCCAAAAATAAATGAAGAGCAGCAGGAACGTCTAAGTCGACTGGGACGTCGAATTGCTGCGATGGTGATGAAAATGCCTACTGGCATGGTCGGCGGAATTTGGCGCCTGTTACATCGTTTTGCCAATACAATTGGTAGAGTGCGTAACAAAATATACAAGGGCGAAGATGTCTCTGAAGATCTGGATCAAATAGAGCGAATCACCGAGGACTTTGAGAGGCGTCTTAGAGAGTAACTCTAATCTCGTTCCATACGGTGCACCCATGGTTTGATTAGGTCCCGCATTGGGGCCTTTTCTTTTGTGTTATTATTTCTTCATGACAAACGAACTTGATCCACTGGGTTCTATTAACAGCGGTGTGGACGAAACTAACACGGGATCTGAAACACCTAAAGAATCAGACGAAGATGGTAAACTTGGCCCTCCTCGATTCTCAAAGCCGCATATTTTTTAGTGTCCTAATCTCGTTCCATACGGCGCACCACAGGACCCCTTGAAGCAAACCCTGAATTTGATTCAGAGGATTTGTTTGCATGATACTATTTTTGTATGCAAAGTATTTTATTCTTTAGAGGTTTCATGGTGGGTTCAGCTGTCGGCGTCTTGGTGGCCTATGTACTCAACTTATTCGTATTCGATATTTTTTGGACACAGGTGTACGCATTCATCGGTGCATCGTATGTAGCAGACACGTTGGTCACCACGGCGACAGCTGCGATTGCGGCATTCATCGGCGGATTTATCGCTGGTCGAGTTGCACACAGTAGCTCTCCAAAACTTGGTCTTTGTGTGGGCATCGCACTCATTGTGATCTCATCACTCATGAGCTGGAGTGAGTGGCAAGACGTGTGGCATCTTCTGACCTTCGCTTTTGTTGTTCAATTACTTGTCATGAACATCGTCTCTGTCGTTAGTGCTGCACTCGGCTCTCACGCATCCAGGGTTAAATGATCAGTACTGACAACGGACGTTCATTCACTAACCCACAGAAATTGGCAAAGTCACCTCGGTGATATCTGGTCTGCCTAAAACTCGTATTCCAAATTCAAATGAGGCGGTGTAAATTGATTTAACTACCTTACCCTTCTTCGTTCTATCAGTCCTCACGAACGGAGTACTGAGGTCAACAGTCGGGATGCTCGTAACGTGTACCTTATCAGGCTTAACTCGAACGCGATGGCGAATTTGAATTATCTCTACCAAATCGGCACGCAAAGCTTCAACGTTTGAAATTTTTGCATAAATCTTAAGTCGTATCACTGGCGGTATGTCCGCGAAAGTGATATTCGTGTGTGTTTCACACAGTACTCCCCCTGCCAAATGATTTTGGTCCTCCTTCGTCTCCTGCCATAGTTCTTGCATTATAGCACGTATATAAAATTTTGCAAACAAGCAAAAAAACCGCCCAAATGGGCGGTTTTTTTAAAAATTATCAGTTTACATTCTGACGGCACTGTTTGCTCGATACTTTGCTCGTCGAGTGTTGATAAGCCCCGTTGTGTGCGCCATCTGATCTGCGGTCGGGCGACCGTGCACTGTTTTATCAAACCCCTCGACAAGATATGTCGCGCCGTACACCACTGGGGTTACCGGGAGCGAAAGCGCCGACGCTGCAAGCCGTCCTGTAAATTTCCCCAATCCCGTTGGGATTCGCTCCGCCGCGGCAGCCATCCATCCGTTAATAGCAGCTGAATTTTCTCCAGCCGCGCGCGCCGCATGCGTCAGTGCATCCGAGCGGTTATACACGCTGCGGCCGATCCGGCCGGGGACTGCGCGTAATCTGCGACCATGAGCACGAAGTAGTTCAGCCTGCTCCGGATGAGCAACGGGTGCTCCTAAAAATTTCTTATCAAGAACTGCCATACAGTTAATTGTTAGTTATTATCATACAGATATACTCCTCTACCCACCATGAGTCAAGAGGCGCTATGCACTTATCGTTTGCGATCGTAAAAGGTACGCGGCGGCTCAGGAAAGGGTCGGGGTTTTCCAAACGCCTTCAAAAACGTTTTTTTGCAACGCCTGCACCCATACTGTTTTTTATCTTGTTCGCCGGGTTGACCAATGAACGTGTTCCCGGTACGGTATTTACGATGCTGCTTGTCCTCTGCTTCGCAGTCTTCTCGAGTGGGCTGCTTCTCCATGGGACTTCTCCCAAACATACCTGGATAGCCGCCCGATCGTCGTCGTTCTCTCATGGGTAGAATATACACTTACTTTCAAAAAAGTCAAATATGTTTTGAGACCGTGCCTTCTTTTACTTTGTAGGTCGATTTTCGTGGTGCTTTTTTAACCGTGAAAGTAAACTGTCGCTCTTTGTCTTTTTCATTACCCGGAGCCATGCCTACTACAATTGTGCCGCCCTCCATAACGCCATTCGATACCATAAATGATGCAACGGGTGTAAGAATCTTTGATTGAATAAGTCGCTTCAATGGGCGCGCGCCGTACTTGGGATCATATCCCTCCTTTCCAAGGTACTCATAGACGGCTGGCGTGATCTCGAGCGTTATGTCCTTGGTCTTCAGTCTATCTGCAACGATTTTAACCTGCATGTTTACTATCTCCTTCAGCGCTTCTGGTGTGAGAATGTTGAAGAGTACAATTTCGTCCAGTCGGTTCAAGAATTCAGGGCGGAAGAAATCTTTCAGCGACGACATCACTTTATCCTTCGCGAGTTCATACTGTTTATCATCGCCACCAACGTTTGAGGTAAATCCAAACGAACTCATTTTATCGATAAACTCCGCACCGATGTTTGATGTCAGGATGATAATCGAGTTTTTGAAGTTAACTTTTCTGCCCTTCGCGTCAGTCAAATGTCCGTTGTCCAATACTTGAAGGAGAATGTTAAAGACCTCAGGATGCGCTTTTTCAATCTCGTCGAACAACACGACCGCGTACGGACGATGGCGAATGCGCTCGGTGAGTGCACCACCTTCTTCGTGTCCAACATAGCCCGGTGGCGAGCCGATGATTTTTGATACCGAGTGCTTCTCCATGAACTCGCTCATGTCGACACGGATGATCGCCGATTCGTCATCAAACATAAACTTAGCGAGTGCACGCGACAACTCTGTTTTACCAACGCCCGTTGGACCCAAAAACAAGAACGAACCGATAGGTCGGTTAGGGTCTGCAATGCCAACACGAGATCGCTTGACCGCATCCGAGATAAGGCGCACCGCATCGTCCTGCCCCACCACTTGCGCTTTTAATTCTTCTTCCATGCGGGCGAGTTTTTTCGCTTCTTCTTCGAGCATGCGGGAGACAGGTACGCCTGTCCAACGGCTAACTACACTCGCGATCTCAGCTTCAGTGACTTCCTCTTTTAAAATGCGGCGAGATTTTTGGAGTTTGCCGAGCTTTGCTAATTCTTTTTCAAGCTCCTTCTCTTTTATCGGGAGGGTGCCATAGCGGATCTCAGCAGCACGAGCAAGGTCTGCTCTGGCCTCAGCACTCTCAGCCTCTGCGCGGAGCTGTTCAAGCTCTTTTTTTGATTTACCAATGGCTGCAAGCGACTCTTTCTCACTCTTCCACTTCACTTCAAGTTCAGCCGTCTTTGCGCGGATTTCTGCTATTTCGGCTTCGATTTCTTTCATTCTGTTACCAGTATTTTTGCCGATGTTTGCCTCTTCGTCCTTCTTGAGCGCCGCGAGTTCAATCTCTAAGCGACGCACCTTGCGGTCAGATTCTTCAAGCGCTGGCGGCTTGTTTTCAAGAGATATTTTAAGAGCGCTCGCTGCCTCGTCGATAAGGTCCACGGCTTTGTCAGGCAAAAAACGATCGGTGATGTAGCGCGCTGACAGCTGTACCGCTGCGACGAGAGCGTCGTCCGTAATACGCACCCCGTGATACAACTCATACTTCTCGCGAAGTCCGCGAAGAATGGCGATCGCATCTTCTTCCGACGGTTCGTTGACATACACGGGCTGAAAGCGACGAGTGAGCGCCGGGTCGCGCTCGATATGCATCTGATATTCTTTAAGCGTGGTCGCACCGATAACGCGAAAATCACCGCGTGCAAGCGCGGGCTTGAGCATGTTTGAAGCATCGAGCGAACCCTCGGCGGAACCCGCGCCCACGAGCGTATGGATTTCGTCGACAAATAAAATGACGCGCCCCTCTGCCTTTTCTACCTCCTTCATTATATTTTTCAGGCGCTCTTCAAACTCGCCGCGATACTTGGTGCCCGCGATCAAAAGTCCGAGATCAAGCGTGAGGAGCTCCTTACCCTTCAATGACTCGGGGACATCACCCACTGACATGCGAATGGCGAGCCCTTCTGCGATGGCGGTTTTACCAACTCCCGCCTCTCCGATAAGTATCGGATTATTCTTGGTGCGTCGGGACAGAATTTGAATCACGCGACTAATCTCGGTGTCGCGACCAATGACCGGATCAAGTTTGTTTTCAGTCGCGAGTTTGGTGAGATTACGCGTATACTTTGGGAGCACGCGAAACTTTTTTGGTCCCTCGACTTCTGTGGTGCGGCCTTGCTTTAGTTCTTCGAGAATGCCCATGACCGCTTCGCGATCGATGCGAAAACGATTAAACACTTCAGTTGCAGGACCGGGGTGCTGCAGAACACCCATAAACAAGTGCTCAACCGACACGAACGACTCACCAATAGCAGATGCGATTTTGACTGATGACTCAAGCGCCTGCACAAGGTCCGGCGTCAGATACAACTGGTAGGACGGAGAGATGGTGGATGCTGGCGACGGTGTTTCTAATATTTCTACCAACGAATCCGTAAACAGCACGACATCTACTTCAAGACGCTCAAGGATCGAGACGACCAGTGATTCGTCCTGAAGAATGAGCGCCACAGCCATGTGGAGACTTGACACTTGGTTTTGTCCGCGCTCAATAGCCAGCTCGTGCGCCTTGCGAACCGCATCTTTAGCTTTGGTTGTGAAGTTGTTGAATGGTGGCAGGGGTTGCATACTCTAAGTATACTACTCCGTGGTCGTTGTTGCAGTACCGCGTACATTAAGAACTAGGGGCATTAAATCGGAGAAACTAACAAAGGTACCAGCACCAGAGGCGCTTGAGACCTTGGTATTTATACCTAGAACCTCGCCAAAGACGTTCACCAGTGGCGCCCCAGGGGCTAGAGTGCCTGTTACGGTCGTCTCGATTGCTCGTACTGGAGTATCTTCATGCGTAACGAGCTTATAGCGGCTGGTGAGGCTCCCTATGCCGACTCGCGTACCGCTTGCAGATGGAAGAGCGATAACAGATTGTCCGAGCTTTGCTTTATCCGTATCAGCCACTCGAAAAGCAGTGCCGCCCGACCCTGAAAGCACAACAACACCGATGTCAGAATACCGGCCTGAGACCATGTAGATGGTAGACGTCGCGCCAAAGTCTATGAGGTGCGCGTCGCCCACCACTGCAGAATCGGTGATAAGAAGGCCACCCTGCACCAAGACCCCAAGCGCCACCACGGGAGATGACGTCGCTGTTGATTCATGCACAGAGGCGACGCGCGCGAAGGTACTTGCGATGGTCTCGGTGACTAAGTCCTCCTCTTTAACAACGACAGTCGTTTCTTTAATCGTTTGGGTGGTCCCCCCTTCAGCCGGAACAACGGACTCTACGGTTCGTTGAATTACGTGATTTACCGTCTGTGTCACTGCGGGCGGTGCCTGCGCTAACAAGGACACAGTGACAATCCCTGTCGCTATGGACGTGACAAATGAAACCAAAATAACCAGGAGCACAATTTGGGTACGATTCAATTCCTCAATATCCATGAGGTCAGTATAGCAAAAATTTTTTAGAAACTACTACTCTTTTGGAGCTCCTGCGCGCGAATCTTTTGAAAATCGCGCGATCGCCTGCATCCGTGTTGGCACACCAAACTTTGCTTTTGCTCCCTCCATATGAAATCGGGCTGTTCGATCAGATATGCCAAGCTCCGTGCCGATACCTTTATACGTTTTACCCTCAGCGGCAAGTTTCATGACCTGCCACTCTCGGGGACTTAAATCGTTGATTGATTTTGGTGCTGTTTCCATGGTGCTACCCTACCTTTCTATACCCAAAATGTCAGGCCGCGGTTATTCGCGATATATCAAGTATCTGTCGTCTCCTATTGAAAGTACGCCGGTGATGTCATGTCGAGAGGCCTGTGGAATTTGAAGTACATTCAAAAGTGCTCCTTTCATTCGCACGGCCTTGCGCTTTCGTTCAATGTTTTTGTTTGTTTTTATTCGTGAGTAGAGATCTCGGGCTTCGTGGACTCTGTCAACATCATGAGGAGAAATTGCCACCACTTCGTGATCGTTGTCGAATGACATTGTCACTAGTATATACTAGTGACCCATAGAGTAAAGTTCCACCGGCCTTAGTGGCGAATAGCCATCATCATAATGACGGCCACCAAAAACGCAGGGAAAAATTGTGCTGCATCCATGTCTCTATTATACCATGGCATGTGGTACTTTGTCAAGTACCTAATAATCCTCAGGATCTGGCCGCACGTTGACCACCCCAACCCGCTCAAACGCATCTGAAAGCCTGCCAATAAAATGTCGGCGGGTCGCGCCATGTTCCTCTGCCATCTTTTGATACCGATTTCTATCCGCGAGCCTTTTCGCCGCCTCAGACATATCGTTTTTGTTGATGGCGACGAGTGTAAGCGTTGCGGCCGCTTGATAAAGCTCGAGCGCTTGATCACGCGTCATAAGCGTCATCCAGGACTTTTTCTTTTCACTCATGGCCAAACCGTACCAAATTCGAGCCTTGTGGTCAAAAAGGCCAACGATGTGCGGGGTCTGCACCCGCCACTCTCCCCACTGCGCGTATATACTTTTTTTGCACCTCTTGTAACTCAGTCACGATCTTTAAATAACGCTCACTGTCCCAAATCATGCGTAACTGCACGAACGCCCAGTCGAGCTCGTTTCGCTTTGCATCCATCTGCGTTTTGAGTGCTTCGTTACGCATGTGTAGCGAGGGGTAATACTTTTTTAAGTGCACGAACAGCTTTTTGTATATCTGCGCTTGTTGTTGTGGGGCCGAGCGAGAAGCGGATGGTCCCACGAGCGAGATCGTTGTCGTTAGTCAGGGCATACACCACGTCAGATCGCACGCCGCCGCCGCCAGCACAGGCGGAACGTGGACTCACCGCAACACCTGCTTCATCCATAAGTACCGTAAGATAGTCCCCGTCGACGTTTTGAAAATGAAAGTGTGCATTGCTGGGAGACCGATGACGCCTCGACCCGGTAAGCGTCGCCGCGGGAATATCGCGAAGCACTGAATTAATGAGCAGTTCGCGCACTGCTAATACTTTGAGTACGCGCTGTTTTCTCTTATGCGCAGAAAATTCAAATGCATATGACGCCCCAACCGCTGCAAGCGCGTTTTCAGTGCCGGGGCGCATCCCCCGCTCTTGGGATCCACCACCGATAATGGGAGCGAGTGGTACAGAAAAATCTCGATACAACACGCCCGCTCCCTTTGGACCCATGATTTTTTGTGCGTCGTACGAAACCAAGTCTGCATGCAAGGTGTGCGGTGATGCGTCAAAGTAAAGCGGTGATTGTGCGGCGTCAACGTGAAATATAATTTTTTTATTTATTTTTTTAAGCATTCGCCCAATGTCAGCGATGGGTTGCACAACGCCGATCTCAGAATTTACATGCGCAAAAGAAACAAGTACGGTGTTATCGTTAACGAGCGATTGAACCGCATCGACTGCTATTCGCCCATCATCATTCGGTGCAACATAGCTCACCTGAACCCCCATGTCTGCAAGCCACTGAAACGCCGTCATAACTGACGCGTGCTCAATGGTTGATGTGATGCAGTGGGCCACAGGCTTTCGAAGTGCACGGAGTGTACCGACGATTGCAAGGTGATTCGCCTCGGTGCCGCCACTCGTCAGCACCAGCTCTTCAGGTTTAGTGTTGAGACTTCTTGCGATACGCTGCCGCGCATTAGCGAGCATTTTCGCAACGTCTCTCCCCTCGGCATGTACGGATGACGGATTCGCGAACGCGCTGAGCGCACGCTGCATCCCACGAATAACAACAGGCGCAAGGGGTGCTGCGGACGCCCAATCGAGGTACGCTCTCATAAGTGGTATAGTAACGTACGATGCCCGCATTTGCACCTTTTGCAACGAATGAAATATTTTTGATTGCACTTATTAGCGCAGTGGTTATACTCGCCGGACTCGTTCTTTATTTGGCGCTCCGGCTCTCTAAGCTCACGAGAGGCGCATCGGGGGGCTCGCTAGAGGCTATCATCAAGGAACTCCATACGGGACATGAGATACACCAGAAACATATCCGTGAGCTACAAGAGACTACCGCAGGTCACCACACGCGTTTGTCGCATACCATTCGCGGCGTAAGCACGATTCGTTTCGATCCATTTCAAAACGCTGGCCAACAGAGCTTTGCGACCGCGCTTTTGAACGAGTCGGGCGACGGTGTAGTTATTTCTGGTATCCATGCGCGCGACGGCGTACGCGTGTACGCAAAAGAGGTGCACAACTTTATGTCTGAACGCGAGCTTTCTGAGAGCGAAGCCGAGGCCATCGTCTCCGCCCGCACCAAGCTCTAGTGGATAACGGCTCGAGTGTCTGCATCACCTGCAAATGGCACGAGTCGATTTCTGCTGAAATCGCTCTCTGCTCTCGCCTTCAACGGCTCCGAGAGGCCATTTGCACATGACGACAGACACTCGCAAAATCACAACGCGAAGCCAGATGCTCTAAGCATGATCTCTCGCAGGCCGGCGGAGGCCGAGAGCGAGCGCGACGACAGCAGTCGGCGACGCGTATCATGCGTGAGTTTCTGTTCGTGATTGTCATATTACGCATGTTTGCTTCAATGCTCATTTCGTGGCATTCTTACGTGATGAGTAGCCACCGCCAACCCGTCGTCGCCATCGTCGGACACATTGATCATGGCAAAACGACGCTTTTAGACTACATACGTAAATCTCGTGTCGCCGACAAGGAGGCAGGCGGTATTACTCAGCGGGTGAGCGCGTACGAAATCGTCCACCAAAACGTAGAAGGCACTTCACACATTACCTTTATCGACACACCGGGTCACGAAGCATTTCAAAAAATGCGACGCCGGTCGAGCGCTGCAGCAGACATCGCTATTCTTATCGTCGCTGCGGACGACGGCGTCAAACCACAAACCATTGAAGCAAAAAAAGCTATTGAGGAGGCGGGCATCCCCTACATCGTCGCGTTCACTAAAATCGACAAAGATACTGCCAATCTTGAGCGTGCGAAAGAGTCCGTGATGCGCGAAGGCATCTACCTTGAGGGACTTGGTGGTGATGTACCGTATGCTGCAGTCTCGAGTAAAACGGGAGATGGCATCCCAGAACTTCTTGATCTCATTCTTCTCGTCGCACAAGTATCGAACGTTACCTGCGACGCTGATGCTCCAGCGACCGCGATAGTACTTGAATCATCACGCGACCCGAAAAACGGCGTTGGTGCAACGGTCATCATAAAAAGCGGCACCGTAAAAACCGGTACCTTTGCTGTCTCAGAAAACGCTCTCGCTCCCCTTCGCGCACTTGAAAATTATGCTGGAAAACGCGTCTCAGATATATCGTGTGGAAAGCCGGCCCGCATTACTGGCTGGTCCGATGAACCACCTATTGGCTCGGTCGTCACCTTTGTAGGAACTAAAAAGGAGGCTGAGACACTCCAAGGCGCGCACGTCGTCGAATCTAAAAAGATGCGCGAAGCTACACCCGAGAACGCCGATCGTCCCGCATTCAGGCTTGTGCTTAAAGCAGACACAAAAGGCTCGCTCGAAGCACTGCAGTACGAACTCGATAAATCGCCGCGGGCGAATGTTGATGTACTCACCGTTTCAGAATCAGTCGGCGCCATCGGTGAGAGCGATGTGAAACTTCTCATCGGCTTTGAGCCGGCAGCCATAGTCGGTTTTAATGTGGGCGTCGATTCTGTGGCACGCGACCTCGCTGAGCGGCAGCGTATTCAAATTGTAACTAAAGATATCATCTACGAACTGGGCGCGTGGCTTACCGACGAGATTAAAAAACTGGAGCCGGACCTATCTCTGTTTGCTGAGCGGGGTCGTGCAAAAATATTGAAGGTGTTTTCTGAGAGTGGTTCAAAGCATGTCATGGGCGGTAGCGTTGAAACGGGCGCGCTCAAAGTCGGCGACAGCATACAAATCGAGCGTCGCGGTGTTGAAATCGGTCGCGGGAAAATACTGAACCTGCAACTTCAAAAAGCAGATGTTTCAAATGTGCCGGAAGGTTCAACCTTTGGTATGCAAATTGAGTCGAAGATAGACATGATGATGGGCGACCATTTAGTGGTCGGGGGCAAAAAACACACCTAACCGGTATGCATTCAAATCCACAGGTTATCTCGGCACTTGAGCACGCCGCAGCTGAGTTTATAAACCGCGAATCAAATCGTCGCTCGCTCATTACGGTGACACGCGTCGAGCTTGATGATCATAAAAACAAAGCGATCGTTTTCGTCAGCGTCTACCCCGATGCGCAGGCACCAGCAGCGCTCGACTTTTTGTCTCGCGTCACCGATGATTTTTATGACTATGTGCGCGAGCACATAAAAATGCGCTCAGCCCCCCGCTTCTCGTTTCAACAAGATCCAAACCTCGGCGGTTTTAAAAATGAAACCATGCCGGAAGTTCCATCTGAGAAAAATTGACAATCTACTCGCCTGTGCTATATTCGTGCAATGAGTTTTGATCGTTCTGAAGAAAAAAAGAAGCGAGGACCCCGTTGGGCTGCACCACTCATTGCGGCTGGACTTGCTGTGTCCCCGGGCCCGGCTCATGCTGAGCCGTGGAATGTTGGTGGTGTTGATTTTTATAGAGCAGACACACTTACGCCGTCTGACCTTAAAAAACTACCTGTAGTTATTCAAAAACAGAAAGCCGAGTGGGGAGTTGGCACCTGCGGGAACTCAAAAATCGTTGCGCGATGGCAATTTGTGCCACGTGGCAGTGGCCGCGGCACAAAGGTGTCTGCAGCCATCATCGGTCCAAAGGGCGAAACAAAAAATGCACCGAGTGGGCTCACTGCTTTCACTTTTAATGACTGGATGGTCAAGCAGGGTTGTGGATTGACGTCATAGTCAAAACATTCACTTTGTTGAGGATACTCCAAGAGTAGCGTAAGATAAGTGAGCGGCTGAAGTATTGGCCACGTCGTCAAGTGGTAAGACAAGGGACTGCAAATCCCTTATACGGCGGTTCGATTCCGCCCGTGGCCTCATTTACATGTCAGAGAAACTGCTTCTGCCGCCAAAGCATGCGCTGCCCGAGAAATACAGGGGAAGGAAAATATTTTTTCTTGCGGGGCCAATCCGCGGTGGCGGTATGTGGCAAATTCGGGCTACTGAACTATTATGGAAAATTTTTGAAGGCTGCGTCGTATGTGATCCGACTCGATGGGATGATGCAGAGACACATGAAAAAGATCCGCAGACTCGACAACGAATTGTGGCGCATCGGGCCCATGCCATAGGAGAAAAAAATGTCGCTCGATACCCCGCTCAAGCGCCATGGGAGGAAGAACATATGAATCTCGCATCGAAACAAGGACGATTATTGTTCTGGATGGAACGTGAGTCAAAGAAGTACCACCGTCCAAAGAGCGAAGGCGTGTATGCACAAGACACACGTGTTGAAGCAGGAATATGGATACAGAAGTTGAAAGCCGATCCGGCTCTCCGCATTTCATTTGGTGGTCACTGGGATATAGACTCACACGGACAAGAAACCAAAAAATCATTTGGAGGGATGAACTTTATTGTGTACTATCTTACCGGTGTGAAAGATAGGAGGAGGCTATACAACGGTGAGGTCGCTCATCCAAACCTAGTCAGAGCAGAATCTGTCGAAAATTTTATCGCTGAAGCAACAAAAGAAACCGGGCGCGCGTAGCCCTTAATCAACGTAGACACTTCGTGAGCACCAGGCTGACGAGTTCGTGCCATAAACCCAGAGTTTCACTGAAGGGAGCCCAAGTACAATAACCGACAACGTAACTGATCCGTTTGCAGACAACTTATCTCCAGGCACTACGAGATGGTCCTTGCCTGACATATCTTGTTCAAACGCAGCGTACGTTGCGTTGGTTGATGTCCAGGTAAACGTGATTGAGTCACCCACGTGATAGGCATCGCGATCTGCGACGAGTGTGCAGGACGCCACAGGATTGGTGATCGTCACACGTGCGGTCGCGCTCGCTGACGGACCATCCTTCCCTGTCCCACTATCATTTGCACACCATAATTTGTAGTCGGTCGTAGCGGATAGTGAAACTGTTTTGCTCCCTGAGAGTGCAACCGCTTCTTCTGTAGTGCCGTATGAGAGCATACAGCGCTGCGCATTTTTTACGCTCCACGTCAGCGCAACACTCGAACCTGACGAAATACTGGTGTCCGCGGGACCAAACGTGATTGAAGGAATTTCAATCTTACCCGTGACTGTAAACTCTTTACTTTCTGCAATAGTCGCCTTAGTGTAATAATCAACAACTCGAATAACGTAAGTACCCGAGTATAGATCGTTCGGGATTACTATTTCAAACGAGCCGGCACCCCCACCCCACACCATAACGCTCTGAGCCTCAAACACTTTTTGTGACGGCGTGTACACAAAAACGAGTTTACTGTTTATCGGCAGCTTGGTGAAACTTACCTTGATACTCGTCAGCGTGGCGCTCGTAACAGAAATTGACGTTGCAGATGCTGGCGTAGCAGGAGTTGCTGGAACAGCGGGTGTCGTCGGTGTGGCTGGTGTTGCCGGCGTTGCTGGAGTCGCAGGATTTGGCTTGGTACCAACAAGACAAAGCCTAGCAATAAGCGCACGAGTCATGGGGCCTGCGATACCCGCAGAGGGGAGCGCGTTATCCGTTTGAAGCCGTATCACATGCTTTTGTGTAATCGGACCAAAAAAGCCAGTCACGATATCTGCTTCAGCAACCCGATAGTACTCGGAAAGAAATTTTTGTAGTTCGCGCACCTGCCCCGCTGTGCCTACATCCTTTGATCCGCGCACAACGGTGGCAGAAAGCTGCGGACAGTACACAGCTAATGCTGGCTGGGGCGTAAGGACTAAAAGCAGAGCCACAGCAAAAAAAGTGAGTGCGTGTTTCATACATCTAGCGTATCATGGTAAAACTAGGGCAGGCCGGGATGGCGGAATGGTCTACGCAGCAGACTTAAAATCTGTAACGCTTAATCGCGTCTGTGGGTTCGAGTCCCACTCCCGGCACCAAATAGCTGGCACATTTTCGATGGTACGCTAATGATATGCGAATCCAGAAGGTGCACATTGGCGGGTGGTTTCAACGTACGACGCTCCACCTCTCAGAGTCCTGGAAGTTTTTAAAGCATGGTGCGACGTCGCTCGACATTGATCACGCTGCCCTTTCAGCAGCACATGCGCAGCTTGAGCTTGTATCGGTCGTTCGTGAGATGGGACCTCTAGAGTACATCTATGCAGAAAGTGCTCGCGGTGTATCTTTTCGAATCTACGAAGATGGGCTTATCATTCTAGAACGCGCGCACAGCGAAATCAACGAGGATTTCAATATCATTCGAGAGTACTATGATAATCGCCTCTCTGCGGCGCTCAATCTGATTTTTTCAAAAGGCGCACCCGTGCCCAAAGAGCTCGCGACCATTGCGACCATCCTCCCCTACATCGTGACCGTTAAAAATGCAAAAAAACATGAGGCCGATACACTGCTGACGCAGCACGGTGAAGAGGCGTACTCGTTTGTTTCATCAAAAAGTGTTGAAGTGTATCGTTCACCGGGGATCATCATCATCAACAACCTTGAAGACGAGGTGGCCGCGCGCGAAATAATCGAGTCACAGATTTTCTTTCGCGAGTTTAAAACGCAGCTCCACCGCTACCTCGATATTCACCGGGCCCTGTGGGAGGAGATCCGCGTGATTAAAGAGGCGGGAGAAATACGAGGTACTGACGTTGATACCTATCGTAAGCAGCTCGCGCAGTATCAGAAAACAATTACGCTTATTAGTGCACGCATCGATCAGATGCCCGCGTATGTCCGTACGAGACAGAAACTCATGCAAACAGAAACTGAAGATGCGTATCTCTCTCCTCTTTTTCAATTTAAATTTGAAACGCTTCTTGATACGCATGAGTATGTTCGCCATTTGTGGGCGATGACCAAAAACTATCTTGCGTCCGCGATAGAACTCTTTACTGAACTCGGTCAAAAAAGCACTAAAAATTCAATTGCGTCCCTACAGGTCATTACGACGCTTGGTGTAGTCGCCGCTATTCTTGGGTACCTCGGCCGCGAAACACTCCCCACATTCACCATCGTCGGCGCTGGCTACTTTATTCTTCTCTTGTTCATTACCTGGCTTATCAACGAAGTCGTCTCACGATATTACAAGCATAAATCGTACCCGGTGGATCAGGACGACCTCCACGCGCCCACTGCATAGCATGCACCCGCTCCTCATCATTATCATTCTTGGAGCCTTGCTCATCCTGACGATCGGGCTTGGTATTTTTATAATTCTCGCGATGGTTGGGATGATGCTCTATCGCTCGCCCTTTCTTCCACTTCCTCTGTCTGCGCTCAATCGAGTCAACGAGCTCCTTACGCTCTCTGACACATCAATCGCGTACGACTTGGGCTCTGGCTCAGGACGCGTGGTACGACACTTAGCTCGACAAAATAAAAACGCTCGTGTCGTAGGCATTGAAGGTGCTCCGCTCCCGCGTGCATTCACTTTTTTTTGGTCAGTGGTAGAGCCCCTCCCCAACACTGAGTATCTTGCACAAAATATTCTTACAACACCACTTAACGATGCAACACACGTGTTTGTCTATCTCTTCCCCTATATGATGCCCATCTTGTCAAAAAAATTTGGCGAGGAGCTTCAACCCGACACTATCGTTGTCTCGTGTGATTTTAGAATGGCTGACCGCACGCCAACAAGAACCCTCGAATGTATTGAGGGTTCTTCAAAACACACACTCTACCAGTACACGTTTTAGTTTTTATAGACCACCTCTAAGTTGTGTCCATTGGGATCTATTACAAACGCAGCAAAATAGCCCTCTTCGTACTCAGGACGGAGTCCGGGCGTCCCGTTGTCCGTAGCACCATGTGAAAGAGCGACCGCATGAAAGGCGCGTACGGCATCTTCGCTCTTCGCTTTAAAAGCTAGGTGGGTTGATTTTGATATTGGATTGTCGTGATCTGCCTGGCGTACTTCAAACATGTCGTGTGTGCTCGGGCCAAAACCAACGACGCCTTCGTCCTCACACACCGTGCCGTAGCCTAAAGTACCGAGTACTTTTTCATAGAACACGCGACTCGCAGAAAAATCTTTTACCTTGATCTGCACATGATCAAACATGCAACCATTGTACCTCGCTCTGCTTTAGTCCGCCCACTTGGATTCGAACCAAGGACCTGCCGATTAAGAGTCGGTTGCTCTACCA
>JBBTWN010000019.1:0-17698 GCA_038062735.1 Patescibacteria group bacterium | reverse complement strand
AGTTCTCCAATAACTTCTTCAAGCGGCGGATCCTCAATGCTGATGTCACTGATGGTGACGCCCGCCATGAGCCCGGACAAAACACGTGCGATATTTAAAGATTCGGTGTCGATTTCGATCAAAAGCTCTCCATCCATATTTTTTTCGACGCGTGCATCCTTTGGAATGTTCTCCAGAGGAACTGACTCGCCGTCATGGATAATGCGTATCACTTTTTTCTTCAAGTACTTTTTTGAAAGATCGTCAGTCGTGCCGTCATATGCAATGGAGCCGTGGTTGACCACGATGGTGCGTTTACATACCGACTCAATGTCCCCCGCGTCGTGCGAAGTGAGAAAAATAGTCGTACCGAACTCACCATTAATGTCCTTTAGTGTCTCGCGCAGTGACCGTTTCGCGACCACATCGAGTCCAATGGTAGGTTCATCCAAAAAAACTATTTCAGGATTATGAATAAAAGATGCGGCTACTTCCGCGCGCATCCGCTGCCCGAGTGACAACTTGCGCACAGGCTGGTCCAAAAACTCGGCGAGCTGAAATGCTTCGATGAGCTTTGTAGACTGCTTCGCGTACACATCACGAGGGACCTGATACACCGCAGCCAAGAGGTCAAATGAATCGGTGAGCGGAAGGTTAAAAACGAGCTGCGAACGCTGGCCAAACACCGAGCCAATCTTGAGCGCGAGTTGCTTCCGTTCACGCTGTGGTGACAGTCCGAGCACCGCTATCTCGCCCGCGGTTGGGTGGAGAATCCCCGTGAGCATTTTAATCGTTGTCGACTTCCCGGCGCCGTTTGGACCAATAAAAGCCACAGTCTCACCCTTGTTGATGGAAAAAGAAATTGAATCAACGGCCGTCACAGACTTTATGTCCGGTGTAAAAAAATTGCCAAGGAGTCCCTTTTGTGGACTCCGCACGCTAAATGTAAATTCTTTTTTTAAAAGCTCGACCGCTATCGCTGGCATTCCAACAGTGTAGCAAATTAGCCTTGCATCATTTTTTGGAGATCCGCTTTGTAGGCCATCATGACCTGCTGGGTCGCCGCCATTTGTGACTGCCCACTTTTTACCTTCTGTTGTATCTCCGTGAGAATTTTCTTAAAAAAATCAGGGTTTTTCTCGATGGCTGCCATCAGCTTCTCCTGCACATCTTTAGGCAGATTTTTAAGCTGGCGCTTCAGCATCATTTTCATGAAAAAGTTACCAAACATACGACCAGTATACTATCCTACTCCCATACGCTTCGAGGCTTTCCGTTATGAGCATAATAATCGATTTGTGTGGGGAGTGGCTTGCCATTGTCCCAGTCGGTTTTGCACCTGAAACACATATGGTTTTTATCGAGAAGGCCACGAACGCCACAGGCGCATCTCCCTTCCACTCCATGCATGCTGAGGTATACGGCATCAGCAGCTTCAAAAAAGTTTCTTATTTCTATACCCATGCTCGTTGATATGTGTTCTTAGAGGAGCACCGTAACCTGATTGTGTGACGTTTCGAGAACACCGCCCATTACATCAAACTTTTGTTCACCCTCCTTGGTTGTGAGCGTCAAAATACCAGGTCGAAGCGTAGCAACAAAGGGCTCATGATTACTGAGCACCGTTATTTGACCGGCGGTCGTTGGTGCGGTTACCGAGACCACCTCCCCCTGAAAGAGGTTTTCATGAACACGGGCTACAATTGCTTGCATAGAGAGATCATACAACATTTTTGAGGCTCGTACCATTTGCTATTTTTCTAATGCGTGTTGTTATAAATATGCTATAGTGAGCAAACATGTCATACGCATCACTCATAGGCACTGAGCTTCGGCGTGCCGCTATTAATCTTGGTACAGCCGGGAGACTCGCAGTCACATACGTCCGTTCGCACCCTAGAAAATTTGGCGTAGGCCTCCTTATTCTTATTATCGCGCTCATTGCTATTTCATTTTTTATTCCTAGTGGAGCCGAGTCGCCTACCGATGAGCGCAAAAGTGTGACGCTTACGACTGCAAATGAAACGGGAGCCGAGTTGCTCGTTGCTATCGGTGAGGTGCGATCGCTCCGCGAAGCAGAAGTGTCTATAGGGCAACCTGGACGCGTTATCGGTGTTTACTATAGCCTTGGTGACGCAGTCGGACGTGGCGCCGTCATCGCAGAGACAGAGAATAGTCGCGAGCGTGCCGGGGTATCAGCAGCAGAAGCGACACTCCAAAAAGCAAAAAGCGGTGTCGCATCGCAGTCGATAAGCGAGGATCAGGCTCGCACTGCAGTCGGGTCACAGATTTCATCGTCACGCGCTGCACTCGCGAGCGCATATGCCGCTATCGATGACTCGATCAGTAGAAAAACTGACGACATGTTCTCAAACCCAACGGGCATCCATCCGACACTGAATGTAGTCACATCAAACAGTAATCAAAAAATTGTTGCAGAGAACGGGCGCAGTATGGTAACGCCTATTTTGAATAGACAGTCACTGGTAAACCCAAACACGATCGACGAGAGCGTGCTCTCTCGAGAATTAGACGCGACAATTGCAGAATCTGTAGACGTACAGTCGTTCATTAGTAATCTTTTGCAGGCACTCTCAGGGGGCGTTGCAACGAATGGTATGAGCGAAGCCACAATTTCAGGATACAAAGCTACCGCGAACGCAGCACTGGCATCGGTACAAGCAACGCACGAATCTCTTATCAGAAGCCGCGACACACTTATCGCGCGTAGAGCTGATCTCGCCCGCGCGGAGGAAGGACTTACCTCGACAGTGTCAGGCCAGAACGCTGACATTCAATCTGCTGAGGCGGGCCTCGCTGTTGCGCGTGCTGGACTTGAGCAAACGCTTCTTCGCGCCCCCCTTTCAGGAACGATCAATAAACTCGCCGTGACCGTGGGTACCTATATTTCTCCTGGCCAGCCAGTCGTGTACATTTCAAATGCGGCAGGGCTTGAAGTAACGGTCTTTCTCTCTGAGCGCGATATTGGTTCTGTGAAAGTCGGATCAACAGCACTCGTTGGTGGCACCACCAAAGGTACGGTGAGCAAGGTGGCAGACGCACTTGATCCACGCACCCGAAAAGCAGAGATTCGTATTGTGCTCCCTGAAAATGCACCGTTTGTGTCGGGTCAATCTGCAACGGTTGCTATTGAGCGTAGCGTCGTCAGCACCACAGACGATGTGATCATTAATTTAAGTTCGATCAAAATCACACCAGCCGGTGCCTATGTTTTTGAAGTGATCGAAGGAAAACTTAAGACGCGACCAGTTACGCTCGGCGATATACGCGGTGCCACCGTCGTTATTGAAAGTGGTATCGATGGGGGCACACGCATCGTCAAAGACGCGCGCGGACTAAAGGAGGACCAAGAAGTGATGGTAGCCAATTAGCATATGCACGGCCTGTGGAACTTTTTTCTTGATAAACGACAGTTTACGCTATTGGTAATTATCTCGTTGGTCACGGCGGGTATCGTCTCTGTTGTTGCAATACCGAAGGAAAACGCGCCCGAGGTGACCGTACCAGTCGCAGTGATTATTACCGCGCTCCCCGGCTCATCCGCACTTGATACCGCAGAGCTCATCACCAAAGAAATTGAAAAGGAGGTTGCAACCGTCGAGGATATTAAAACGCTCAGCTCCACATCGCGCGAGGGAGTATCAGTCGTCACCGCAGAGTTTGAAGCATCGGCTGATCTTGAAACATCGATCCAGAACGTGAAAGACGCTGTCGACCGTGCACAAAGCTCGCTCCCCAACGATGCGGAAGACCCGATCGTCAATCGTGTTTCGTTCGCGGATCAGCCGATACTTATCGTCTCCTTGGCCGCTGATCTACCCCCGATTGAACTTGCTGCATTAGCACGTGAAGCTGAAGACCAGCTTGAAAACGTTCCTGGAGTATCGCGCGTTGACGTCACTGGCATTCGCGAGCGCGAGGCGACCATTGTCGTACGCAAAGAATCGCTCGCGCTTTTTGGTATTAGTTTGTCTGAAGTGATTGGTGGCATTGCACAATGGAACAGCGCACTCCCCGTTGGCAGCATCACCGTAAACGATATTGACTACGCGATTCAGTACGATGGCGATCTTAAGGACGTGGTGGACCTTGATCAGGTTGTCGTGGGTAGTTCGGGCGGCAGACCCGTTATGCTTGGCGACATCGCTGATATTGTAGACGGGATCGAGCCTGAGCGTTCAATCAGCCGTGCATCGCTTGATGGTGCACCGGCAGCGCCCGCGGTAACGCTGAATGTATACAAGGTCGCTGGCGGCAATATTTTTTCAACGTCAAACGCCGTGCGAACGCGGCTTGAAGAGCTCCGCACCACGACACTCGCGGGTGTGACGCCGCTCGTCTCAATCGACCTCGGCGAGGAGGTATCCAAGTCATTATCTGAACTTGTGACCGTCGGCATTGAAACCGTCATATTGGTTATGCTCTGTCTTCTCGTGACGATTGGCTGGCGCGAGTCATTGGTCGCCGGGATTTCGATCCCGCTCTCATTCGTCATCGCCTTCATCGGACTCTATGTGTCTGGAAACACAATTAACTTCGTGTCCCTCTTTTCACTCATCCTCGCGATTGGCATTTTGGTTGACTCTGGAATCGTGGTGACAGAAGCAATCCACACGCGCTACAAGCGATTTGGCGATGCAACGCGCGCCGCGCGAGAGAGTATCCGCGAGTATGCCTGGCCATTAATCGCCGGAACCATGACAACAGTCGCCGTGTTTGCGCCACTCTTCTTTATTTCGGGCATTACCGGTGAGTTTATTGCATCTATCCCCTTTACGATCATTTTTGTGCTCATCGCGTCTATCTTTGTTGCGCTCGGCCTTGTGCCGCTTATCGCCATCGTAACCACGAGGCAAGGTATGAATGCGCTCGAAAGACGCCAAGAAGTTTGGAACGAATGGGCGCACGATGCGTACTCGCGCTGGCTCTTGTCAGTGCTTAGAAACGCAAAATTTCAAAGAATCTTTTTGCGCGTGATGGGCGTGGCACTCGTCGTGGCGCTTATTCTCCCGATATCGGGCCTTGTTAAAGTCATTTTCTTTCCACAGGGTGATTCAGAATACATCTACGCTGAAATTGAAACCGCGTACGGCACGCCGCTTACTGAAACCGATATTGCAACGCGCGCAGTCGAAGAACTCTTGTACGACGACCCCCGCATCGAATCATTTGTCACGACGATCGGCGAATCGTCTCAACTGTCCGGCGCATCAACAGGTGGCAGCAAGTATGGAAATATCACTATTCGTCTGGTACCTGAAGATGAGCGTTCACTCAGCTCAACTGAAATACTCAGCGAATACCGTCAGGAGTTTGCCGTATTCCGATCCTTTACCGTACGTCTCCTTGAGCCGACTGGCGGTCCACCAACCGGTGCGCCCGTAGGTATCACATTCCGCGGTGAGAGTTTAGACGATCTTGAGCGTGCTGTGAACATTGGTGAGCGAGTACTCCGCGCGATCCCCGCCGCAACTGACGTCGTAACATCTCTGAAAGACGATGGCACCCAGTTTAATTTGAGCGTTGACCGTATCGCCGCGGCCTCAGTGGGTCTCACCCCTGCTGCGATCGCACAAACGCTGCGCACGGCCGTCTCTGGCGTGACCGCGACCACAATCAAACGCGACGGATCCGATATTGATGTGGTCGTTCGTGTTAATCTCAATGCTGACTGGAGGGATCCTTCAGATACTTCAGAAACGACTCTTGATGCCGTACTCGCGCTCCCCATCAGAACAGCAAATGGAACGGTACTTTTGGGTTCTGTAGTCAAGCCACGACTTGAAAAATCGAACGCGTCAGTACGTCGCGAGGATCAAGAGAATATTGCGACCATCTCCTCTTATGTTCACGCGGGCAGTACCGCGGGTGAAGTAACGACACTCTGGGGGGAAGCAATGCGATCTGAAACACTCCCTGCGGGCGTGAGATACACGCTGGGAGGCGAAACAGAAAATGTGGATCAATCCTTCACTGAAATGTTTTATGCGCTTATCGCGGGTATGGTGCTCATGCTCGCAATATTGGTCCTTACATTCAATTCATTCCGCTACTCATTCTATCTCTTGATGCTCGTGCCCCTTTCGTTGGTTGGTGTCTTTGTTGGTCTTGCGATATCACGCGAGCCGCTGTCTTTCCCATCGCTTCTCGGCGTTATCGCACTCGCTGGAGTCATCATCAATCATGCCATCATTCTTGTTGACTCAATTCTGGTCCGCATGCGAGCGAAGGACGGCAGATCACTCGAAGAAATCGTTGTCGATGGCGCCTCAAGCCGATTGCGCCCCATCTTTCTCACTACCGTTACGACGGTTGTTGGTATGATACCGCTCGCGTCTGCATCAGCCTTGTGGGGACCCTTGGCATTCACCATTATGTTTGGACTCTCATTCGCGATGGTGCTGACGTTGGTCTTGACCCCCATCCTTATCTATCGCCACCCCGGCAAAGACTTCAAAAAAGAAGTGATCGCTCTCCCCGAGCATCACTAGCCCTTGAGCGCCCTGATAATTGTTTCTGCAGTAAACGCAGCTTGCATCGCGAGCGATTCTTTTTTCTCCTTTTCTTTCTGATGCTTGTTCCATAGTTAGCTTTTTTTGTAAATAATAAAAAATCCCCCGAGGAGGGGGTTTGTGGTACGATTACCAACGAATAAAAACTGTCAATCCTCGTCTTCGTCTTGCATGGGTCCGGCGTCGCCGACGCCATACCGAGCGCGGAGCTTGCGAACGACTGAATCATAGCGGTCAAGTTTTCCTGCTGGTCCATATTTCTCCCACGCGAGATTAGTCTTGTGCTCATAGCGATCTGCATTAAACTCTGACACAATTCGAGGCGATGTGTGTGCTAATCGTCCAAAATTCTCTCCTATCGACATACACGTCTTTTAACTTATAACTGAGCTAATGGAGCCTTTCATATAAAAATCTTCCTCGCGCTTGTCGTCATGTTTACCTTCAACTATTTCCTTGAAGCCCTTAATGGTCTCTTCGAGCGATACATAGACACCAGGGATATTCGAGAATACCTCCGACACATGCATCGGCTGCGACAAGAACTTCTGGAGTTTGCGTGCGCGGTACACGAGCTTCTTGTCTTCTTCCGAAAGCTCTTCGATACCGAGGATTGCGATGATGTCCTGAAGGTCTTTATAACGCTGTAAAATGCGCTTTACCTCAGTCGCGACCGCGTAGTGCTCCTCACCAACAATGTCTGGGTCAAGTGCGCCTGAGCTCGAGTCGAGTGGATCTATCGCGGGGAAAATACCAATCGACGCGAGTGCACGCGACAACACAATTTTTGAATCAAGGTGAGTAAACGTGGTCGCAGGTGCCGGGTCAGTCAGGTCGTCGGCTGGGACATAAATCGCTTGTACCGAGGTGATGGAGCCGGTCTTGGTGGATGCGATACGCTCTTGGAGTTGGCCCATCTCCTCAGCCAATGTCGGCTGATAGCCCACGGCACTCGGCACACGACCCAAGAGTGACGACACTTCAGAGCCTGCCTGCACGAAACGAAAGACGTTATCCATGAAAAATAGAATGTCCTTACCCATCTGATCACGAAAATGCTCCGCGATAGAGAGCCCCGTGAGTGCAATACGCGCACGAGCACCAGGCACCTCGTTCATCTGACCAAACACCATCGCGAGCTTGTCGATAACGCCTGACTCGGTCATTTCGTGGAGAAGGTCATTACCCTCACGCACGCGCTCGCCCACGCCAGCAAACACCGAGTAGCCGCTGTGTGCAGTAGCCACGTTATGGATGAGCTCTGTGATGAGCACGGTCTTTCCCACGCCTGCTCCTCCAAAAAGACCGACCTTACCTCCCTTAATAAATGGCGCAAGGAGGTCAATTGCCTTCAATCCTGTTTCAAAGACTTCTGCTTTTGTTTTTTGATCTTTAAATGCTGGCGCATCACGATGAATAGAGGAAAGCGGAGTACCTTTTGGCACCGGACCCTTTCCATCAATGGGCTCACCAATCACATTAAAAAGTCTCCCGAGGACATTCTCACCAACCGGTACCATCACGGTAGACCCCGTATCAGTCACTTCAGCACCACGGGCTAGGCCCGACGTATCTTGAAGCGCGATAGCGCGAACACGATTTGAACCGATGTGGGCGGCGACCTCAAAGACAACTTTCCTGTCGCCTTCTATATAGGTGAGTGCGTTTCGAAGTGCTGGCACACCTCCATCAAAACGGATGTCTGCGACCGGACCGATGATTTGTGTGATGGTGCCTTTCATACTTTTAGACTATACACTTATTGTTAACTTTTTGCCATCGCCTCGATGCCGCCCACAATCTCTGATACCTCGCGTGTAATCGCCGCCTGTCGGAGCTTGTTGTACGTTCGTGTGAGTAGCTTGGATACCTCTTTGCTTTTATCTGATGCGTTCTTCATCGCCACCATGCGCGCAGAATGCTCACTCGCCTTACCCTCCATGAGCATGTGGTACACAAAAACTGATACGAGCTGTGGCAATAAGACTGCAATCACCTCTTCAGGCGATGGCTCGATAGTATAAAACGGGACAGTCGCGGTATCGGGCGCTACATCTTGAAACGCGCCCTTCGTTGGTGCGATACCTTTCACAATGTTTCTAAACGATTCAACCGCAAGTGGGAGAATTACTTCTGACGCAGGGCGCTGCTCAAATGTTGAATAAAAATTGGTATAGACCACTTCGACGCGGTCATATGTACCCTTTTCGTATTCGCTCGTGACTTCTCGCACCGTGCTTTCAAGATCATCCACTGAAATTGAGTCACTTACGTTTTCGTAGCGAGTGCAGAGCGTGTGGCCGCGGCGAGCGCTGTACTCTGCGCCCTTTCTTCCAAACGCAAAGACATCGATATCACTTCGTTGAAGTCCAAGCTCAGATACGCGACGTTCAAACTCTTTCAGCACTGCGGCATTGAGTACGCCACACAACCCTTTATCACTTGTCACCACAATGAGCGCTGCGCGTTTTATTGGTCGCGTCTCAGTGAGGGGGTGCTTTGCTGTTTTGAGTGCAGGCGACACGCGCTCAAGAATTGAAAGAGCGGCGCGAGCGTAGGGCCTGCCAGAAAGCGCTTTAACCTGACTTTTGCGCATCTTAACTGCCGACACCGACTCCATCGCCTTGGTGACTTTGCGCGTCCTGTCGACCGCTTTTATTTTTGATTTAATGTCTCGAAGTGCCATAGATTAGTTGGTGGCGGGACTCATAGAGACCGAGAAGGATCTCTCGGAGCCGATGGAGGCGAGAGCAGAGCGCGATTTCAGCAGAAATCGACGCGTATCCTTCGAGTGTCTGTGTGAGTCCCGATGCATCATACAGATTTAGCAAACGATTCTGCGGCCTTTCTGAGTGATGCTTCTGTTTCGTCGCTCATGACGCGTTCAGTTCGAATTGATTCAAGCACGTGTGGCGCCTCACGATCGAGGTAGGAAAGAAACTTCTTTTCAATCTCAGTCATGCGGGACGCATCGAATGCATCAAAATAACCTTGGGTCGTCGCAAAAATCACCACCACCTGCCGCTCAAACGGTATCGGAGAGTATTTATCTTGGTTCAAGACTGCCTTGAGCCGACGACCGCTGTCGATGCGTTTCTTTGTATCAGCGTCGAGATCTTGTGCAAACTGCATAAACGCCTCGAGCTCGCGAAACTGCGCAAGGTCGAGCTTGATGCGCCCTGCCACTTTTTTCATCGCCTTAGTCTGTGCAGCGCCACCCACGCGTGAGACTGAGATGCCGTCGTTAATTGCAGGACGTGTCCCCTTGTTAAAGAGGTCAGCCTCGAGAAACATTTGTCCGTCAGTAATGGAGATGACGTTGGTTGGAATGTACGCCGAGATGTCACCTTCTTGAGTCTCGATGATGGGAAGCGCTGTAATAGAACCACCACCTTTTTCTTTGTTCAACTTTGCCGCACGTTCGAGGAGACGTGAGTGAAGATAGAAAATGTCGCCTGGGTACGCCTCACGTCCGGGTGGACGTCGGAGCAAGAGCGAAAGTTGTCGGTATGCGACTGCCTGTTTTGAGAGGTCGTCATAAATAATCAATACATCCTTACCTTTCTCCATAAAGTACTCTGCGAGCGTCACACCCGCATAGGGTGCCAAGAACTGAAACGCAGCTGGGGCAGACGCTGGAGCCGTCACTATAATCGAATAGTCCATCGCGCCATGCTCAGCGAGTAGACCCTGCACGCGTGCAGTCTTTGACTCTTTTTGGCCAATCGCCACATATATACAAATGGGACGCGACTCCTCTGGCTCATTCTTTTGATACAAAATGGCATCGAGCGCAACCGCTGTTTTACCGGTGCCACGGTCTCCAATGATAAGCTCGCGTTGACCGCGACCTATCGGGGTCAGCGCATCAATCGACTTAACACCCGTGTGGAGCGGCACATTTACTGATGCGCGATCCATAACGCCGTACGCCTCGCGCTCAATAGGATAGACTGCATCGCCCTTAATCGGACCCTTACCATCGACAGGTTCTGCGAGCGGATTCACCACACGACCAATAAAATTATCACCGACGGGGATGGACAATAGTTTACCCGTACCAAACACGTGCATGCCTTCGCGGATGCGCGCCGAGTCACCAAGGACAATCACTTTGACTGACTCTTCTTCAAGGTTCAAAACAAGTCCGTAGAGCGCACCATCTTTTTTCAAAGCCTCGGCGACACTCGATGTGGATGCTTCATCAAAAATCACCATTTCAGCCATACGCGCGCCCGCGAGGCCCTGAATCTCAACGATGCCATCGCCCACCGTTGTGACGAGTCCTGCCTCACGCGAAAGTACATCTCCGCCAAATGACTCAATCTCTTTTTTCAGGCGCTCGATGATGGTGCTCATACTGGTATAGGTAAATGTTAAATGACGGACTGATAGATACTGACCAGGCGTGTTCGATGGCTGTTATCAATGACTCGGCCTCGACCAACGACGAGCGTGCCACCGACAATTTTTTCATCAACAACAATTGAATACTCGTCACTTCCCGCGCCAAGTTCTTTAAGCGCGCTGGCTATCTGATCTGCATAGCGCGATGCATCCTCTGTTTTTGCCACGGTCACCACGATCGCAGTATCCTGAGCTATGTCTGCTTCAGCCATGCGAAGCGCCTGTGGTAGGTATGAAAGATGTCCACGGTTTTTCATATATGCCACGAGCTTGTGCGCGCCATCTGCACCCACACCCTCTTGGTTGAGCGCTCTAATGACTTTTGCATAGCGTGACGCAAGTGACATATATTTATTTTGAACGAAGAATCCTTTCTGCTGCAAGAACGGCTGACTGTGCTATCTCTTTTTCTGCATCTTTAAGCGCGCGGCGTTTTGCTTCGTCTGCCTCCATCTGTGCTTCACGCACTAATGCCTCAGCGCGCTCTCCCGCAATGCGGAGCTCCGCGGCACGCTCTTTTGCAGCCTCCTCTTTTGCACGAGCGACAATTGCATCGGCGTCTTTGTTTGCACCAGATACTATCGTCGTCGCTTCTGCGCTTGCAGTCGTCAACTGGTGACTCGCCGCTTCCGCGTCGCGTACGCCCTTTTCTATGAAATCACGACGCTCACTCAACACCTTCATCACCGGGCGATATAAGAAGTACGACAGCACACCGAGAAGTATGAGAAAGTTAACTACCTGTGCGATCAGGAGCTTCCAATCAATACCGAAAACATCGATGAGCTGTTCCATCCTCTAGGTGAACTTGATGATAAATCCAACCACGAGCGCAAAGATCGCGAGTGCCTCGGTGAACACGATACCGATAAACATGTTCGGAATAATTTTCCCTGTTGCGTCTGGGTTTCTACCAATGGCTTCAAGCGCGCGACTGACCAAAATACCGATACCGATACCCGGCCCAATCATACCCAGTCCAACGACTACCGCCATGCCTAAAGCTTTTGCTGATTCTGCATCCATAAGTGAACAATTAATGCGGTTCTGAGACCGCAATTTTAATAAAGAAGAGCGTCAGGAGAGCAAATATCGCCGCCTGAATCACCCCAACAAACACCTCGTACACCAAAAGGGGCACGGGGACAAGATACGGCATGAACGCAAGCGCGAGCAGTATCAGTACCTTGCCTGCAAAGATGTTGCCAAAGAGACGAAACGAGAATGTAATGAGTCTTGCAATCTCGCTTATGAACTCTATGAGTCCCACCACAAAGCCGAGGACCGAGTGTATATTAACAAATTTTGAGCCATATCTCAAGGCTCCTAAAACCGTAATTCCTGCAAATTCTATAGCAACGAACGCGATAATGGCTAACGCCAGGGTCACGTTCAAGTCAGTATTGACGGGATAGAAAAGTGGGGTCAATCCGCCATGCTCTCCCGTTGTATTGTGGATGCCAACGGCACCAACAAACGGGAGAAGGCCAACTATGTTTGCACAAAAAATGAACAAAAAGATGGTCATGATGAGCGGAAAATAGCGTCGGGCTAATTTTGCATCATCAAGCGTTTCTTCAACATACCCATAGACAAACGAGATCACGGATTCGACGACCACCTGCCCCCTACTCGGGACGAGTTTCAAACGACGCGACAAAACCACCGCGAAAACGGCGAGAACAATGACGACAAGCCAGCTGGTCACTAAAGTTGAGGTTATAGGAAAACCCGCGATATCGGTTATGTGGTACGGAGCCAATGCAATATGAATACCTTCTGAAGCCATGACTGGCGTATTCTATCATTATTTATTCTTCGATGCATCTATGCTACATTCAGCACAATGACAGAAAAGATTGATCGAAGAAAGACTCCAGAATTTGCTGAAGCATCTCGACTGAGAGCTCTGCGAACAATGAGTCATCCGAAACACAGACGCGCAGCAAGTGCACGCATGAAGGCGCTTTTCGAGCGTCCAGGTTTTGCAGAGACTCATCGTGCACGTGTTAAGACACAAATGGAGTCCCTGTATGCCGACGCTGAGCAGGGTCCGAAGCGAAAAGCCAAAGCTGGAGAAATTATGAGAAAGCTCAGCAGTGGGCCCGCCCGTGCAGCGGAGCATAGTAAACGCTCACAACAAATGATGCAGACGCTGAATGCTGATCCCGAGTTTAGAACTGCTTCAAGCGCACGCATGCGTGAGCGACACGCGAAGGGAGACCCAACAGTTGATCCAGCAAAAGCTCGATCACAGAAAAAACCAAAATGGCACGTTCCACTTGGTTACGAGAAACTCCATGAAAAGTATCGCAAAATACTTGGTTCAAAAAGAGCTCGCGAAGAAATAAAAAAATTAATTGAAAAGAACCCTCTTTTAATAAAGACTCCATCGTCGTGATAGTATGCTTAGGGTATGAAAAACTTTTTAAATTTTATTCGAGAGCAGGGGGTCGTCGGCCTCGCGATCGGTTTTATTTTAGGCGGCGCGGTGTCGGGGCTCGTGAAGGCGCTCATTGATGACCTTATCAACCCGCTTATCGGACTTGTCTTGGGCTCAGCATCGGGCCTCGAAACAATGAGTTTTACAATCATTACCGCCAAGATCGGCGTGGGGCATTTTATTTCTATCCTTATCAACTTCGTTATTATCGCCGCGATCGTCTACTACGGTTTTAAAATGCTCGGCCTCGACAAGCTCGACAAGAAAAAAGAGGCTTGAGTGTCCTACACCCCTTCTATGCGAAAACCGTTCCAGCTGGTCGAGCCAGCACCGTTAGGAATACTATGTTCTGTGTGACTAGACCACGCGATAATTCGTTTAGACTTTTGAACACCCGCAAATGTACTTATATTGTACTGCTCACTCGCGTAGTACACTTTTGAACCATCAGCCATTTCTGACACGGTGTATCGCGGTGACTCGCCAAAGATAGCACGCACATCACAATTATTAATGAAATTATAGCCAGCTTCAAGAGAAGCCTTTAGTCCCGCTCGCACGCTACTAGGTATTGATTCAAAAGAAACAGACCTTGGGACCGCATCCTTTTGGAGCGGAAGACCTGTTCGAGCCTCGTGCCCTGCCATACAGACACTATACGTCGCATCTCCCTGTGGAGTCAACGACCCCTAATCGCGATAGCGGCGTGCACCGACGAACACTCCAGATTTAAAGGTGGCGTGCTCTGATCTGCCATTCTTAGCCTGTCGGTGTAACAAATATGAGTTTAGGGTCACACGCGCTTTTCTCCCCCTCACCGTCTCTACATCTACGTCCTGTTCTGCAGAATAGATAACTCCACAATCTGTATCTATTGATCGCAGTATGCGCGGATCTGTCGCTGGTGTAACGTGCCTCAAATCCGGTGCGGATTTAGCTAGAGTGCGTGCCCCCACAATCGCTTCCTCGAGAAAAGAACGAGGAATAATGGGGATGTCGTTAATACGCACATGCGTACCGAGTGGCTTGTTCTCAGGCATGGGTCTATTTATGCTTCAAACGCTCTAAATTTATAAGTATACGCTTAACGTCCTCGGTGAGATGCTCGACAGACACTGGTGTATCCGGACTCATCACCTTCCCTGTCTCTAAATCCCAGTCTTCTGTTTCACTCATCTCTTCAACGTCCTCTTGAATCCCTTCAACGTCTTCGCTGATTTCTTCAACGTCTTCCTGAATTCCCTCCACGTCTTCGCTGATTTCTTCAATATCCTCTTGGATGTCTTCAACGTCGACGGACACCGCGTGGAGCTCACGAGTCTGCCGATTAACGGTCATCTGGATAAACAGTGCGAGGTAAATCGCTTCTAAGGACACCACCGTCGTCACGACCAGAAGCACGATATCCCATGCCGCATACCCAAGCGCCGCGATCGAAAAAGCGATAATGAATACAACGGTGTGGGCAAGGAGTGACGGGATTGAGCCAAGCCAGGTCGTGAGTTTTTCTACCCACTGTTCAGTAGGCGTTGGAGTTTCTGTCATACAGCTATTGTATTACTTTTTCTGCCGCTCACGACAAAAAAAATTTCCTCGCCAGTAATTAAAAACATCAATGGGCACGCCGTAGAGCGAGGTTATCTCATCATGGCCGACGACACCCTCATCGACGGCTCGCATGAGCGCACCTATCCTTCGCCCATTCACGGCCATTTTTTTGCCCTTCTGTGGAATGGGTGGCATGAGCAGGGCCCTCGTACTCCACGAATGTCTGTTCTCGGCAGTCATGATTTCTTACCATAGCACAGGATTTTATTTTTGCAATTTTGTGACCGCGTAGCGTGTGCCCGTTATAAATTCATACATCGGCCCCGCGACAAAGCCCCAACTGAACCCCCACGCCAACTCTTCAAGTGGTATCCCCTGTATGAAAATGCCAGAAATATTTTCTAAGAGCCACCAGCGCTCGATAATGCCCGGGTATGCACCAATCCATCCCAGATAAAAGATAAGCCCCACGAAAGCAACGAGTACCCCGCCGAGAAGGGCACCCCGCAACAAGTCCGGACGCTTGTAGACAATGTACGCGCCAGCGACCAAAAAAAGAACGATTGATGCATGCATTGAGTTGATACCTAACGCAAAAACTCCCACACCATGCCAGACAATACTGAGCGGTACAACCGCGTACAGCCAGAACCGTCGCGGGTACCCACGTACGATGTGCTTTGTATTTTGAAAAACTGCTTCATACGCGACCGCGGCCACGCCGCCAATAAAAAACGCAAACAGCACATCTTCAAATCCGGCAGACCAGCCGTTAAAGAGTTCTGGTCTCCAATAGTCGTAACGATAAAAGTATTCTGATAGAGGACCCACCGGTGCGCACATCAAAGAGACAACGAGCATTTCATGCCGTAGATTCTTTCGCCATACATAGATGGGCAGCCAAAAAATCGCTCCAAACGCAAGACTGCCCACAAGATATGCGTACTGAAAATCAGGCATAGTGCACGGTGCCTGACTCGAGGTTCGGGTCGTTTAATTTTTCAATCGCCATCGGTATCATAAACCGAAGATTGGATACGACAGTCGTCGGCAACTCTTTAACGTCGTACCAACTGACGACTTCGTCGGTCATTGTTTTTACATCACCCCCGTCACCAGTATGACGATATGCAAAAAAATCTACACTCGCATCATTCGATTTTCGTTCAAGATTGATGAAGTATAACCAATCTGATTCTTTCGTTTCTATCCCCGCTTCTTCATGCGCTTCACGCACCATGCACGCGATTGGGGTTTCATTTTCTTCTATTTTTCCGCCGATACCATTTTGCTTACCCTTCTGCCAGTCGGGATGAGACTTTGTCTCGAGTGCCACGCGAGATAAATCTGCATTAAAAATAAACCCGACGGTATACCGCTTCACTATTCAAGCATACCGCAATTTTTATCCACCCGCCGAAACTCTTGTAATTATGCTTTGAGAGAGCGGAAGGTTTTGCGACCGTCACGCTCAAACCCAATAGTGGGTGCTCCAATGGAGACGAGCTTTTTTTGTATTTCTTTAATCACTGAGCCGAGCAACTCGCTTGGTTTTTCAACCTCCTCGCGATACCCTGCTGCAAGCAAGAGATCCTTGGCCGGCACACGCCTGCCTTTGCTCTCGACTAATACACCCATAACGCGCGTTTGTCTCTCCGAGAGATGCGCTGCCCTACCATCTTTTATAATGGTGCCGCGTGCACGATCAAAACCGATGCCACCAACATGCACTACATTTGACTGCACGGGCACCTCGGCAAGTGGTACACGGAGTGGCGACTTAACGAGATCCTTTACTCGAAATTTATCTGTCATAGGGTCAAGCGCCCGCATCCACGAACCAAGCTCAGCTGCGGTGAGATTGTAACGACTCATCGCTTCTTGCTCTGTAAGAAGTTGCGCTCGAACTGCTTCTGCGATGGTGCGCTTTCGCGCGCGGGTGTAACGCCTTGATGCATCAGGTAGGTCATGCATGGATATAATGCCTCCACGACTATCGCGAGCGACTATTCGTTTTGATTTTTCATTCTTCGCTGGCATACCCCGCGAGTATAGCAAATGGGTACATGGTTGACGAGTGGTGGCCCCACTCAACCAAAAAACGCGTTTCTGAGTTCTGCCATTTTTTCTGCATCGAGTCTCGCCTCAAGCGCGCGCTGGCGAAAAATAGAACCGTCCAAATTTCTTTCATCGTATGGAAGTGCGATAAGTTCTTCAAAGCTTACGGGGTGCTCCTTTATTTTTTCTCCTGCATCAAGGTGGGGATCAGAAACCTTGGTGCACCCGCGTGCGATAAACGTGTACACACACCAGTCGAGTTTCATAACGGGATGCACCTCGCTGAACAAAATTATTTCTTTTGCAACGAGGCCAGTCTCTTCTTTTAACTCTCTCGCTGCACATTCTTCTGGCGTCTCGCCCGCCTCGAGCCTTCCCGCCGGCGCACCGAGGAGGGATCCTCGACCTGGCTGCTCGTCGTCGATAAGCAAAATCCGCCCATCTTCTAAAACAGGAAAAATAACCACCGTGTCCGGTCGCACCGCCTTTTCAAACGTAGCAAACGTCCCATCATACAGTACCTGCTCCCACTGATACACGTCAAAAATCACGCCTTCAAACACACACCGCGCGTTATCAGGTATCGTACTCTTTCGATACGGTCGATCCTTTTTCACTCTAAAAGTATACTATGCTAGGATTCCAGCATCGGGCCGTAGTATACCGGTAGTACGTATGCATGGGGTGCATATAGACCGAGTTCGATTCTCGGCGGCCCGACCAATTGTCA
>JBBTWN010000018.1:0-42999 GCA_038062735.1 Patescibacteria group bacterium | reverse complement strand
ATACAATGCATGCTTCAGAAGTGTAAACGAGTCTTGATTTTCAGGATACATACTCGCCCACACGACTGGTTTTGGATTTTCGTAGCCGGGCAATGAAATATCTGCCCCAACCGATAGCGTGTCACCAACAACACCTACAGATGCCTCGCGAAGTCCAGTAACGACGTAGCCGATATCTCCGGTCGTTAACCGCTCAGCTTTTTGTTCTTCCGGCACCACATGTCCAAGCTCCAGTATCGAAAATCGTTTATCAGCACCAAGAAGTCGTGCCACACTCTTCTGGTCGAGAACTCCATCAACCACACGAACGTAAGCGACAATGCCGCGATGCTCTGAGAACGAATAATCAAAAACGAGCGCTTGGCCACCGACTCTTCCGGAGGACTCTTTTGGCGCTGGAACTCGTTTGATAAGCTCACCGAGAAGCGCCGCAACCCCCTCACCCGTTCTACCAGAGACCTGTAAAATATCGTCGAGTTCAACGCCCAAGAGTTCGACCATTTCAACACTGACATCATCGACGCGCGAGAGCGGAGAATCGATCTTGGTGAGCACAGGAACGATCACGCACCCTGTGTCACGTGCCATTTGCAAGACGGCTAAGGTCTGCGCCTGGACCCCCTGCGTGCTATCTACGAGAAGCACCACACCTTCAACGGCAGTCAGAGCACGAGACACTTCATAGCCAAAGTCGATATGGCCAGGCGTATCGATAAGATTCAGCGTGAAATCTATATCGTTAACAGTATAGTGCATCTGCACCGGCTGCATTTTAATGGTGATACCACGCTCACGCTCGAGATCCATGCCGTCGAGTACCTGATCGCGCATCTTTCTCGCTGCGACCGTATGCGTTACTTCGAGCATGCGATCGGCGAGGGTGGATTTACCGTGATCGATATGCGCGATGATTGAAAAATTTCTAATCGTCTTAGTCGACATGGACATCATCAGTTATTGCTCCGATTCTGAGGCGAGCGTTGAAGATGCTTACAATATCACGTAACTCCTGACTTCGCAAAAGAACCAGAATGCTAATCGCGACAATCATACCGAGCACACCCGCTCCAAACCCTTGAATAAAAATCCCCAAGAACGTATTTTGATCAACACCGGAGAGCAGCTGAAGGCCCAGGTATGCACCCGCAGAGCCTATCACTGCAGCCGCAAACGTGTTGCCAATGGATCGCACTAATTCTTTATCGGGTCCAATATCACGCCAGACATACCACGCGAATACCAAGAGCGCCACCCACATAGAGACAGCGTAGCCCGCGGCGAGCATAATGACTTCAGCGTTCGGCACATCGCTAATCTTAAAGAGTGACTCCACAAAGTAGCGCACGAGTACCTCGGAGCGAAAAAGATACACGCCAGCGAGTGACACAATAATCGAACCTATCGCGGCGCTTACATTGACAACGATAGCGACACTTCCCCGCTCAAGCGCATAGTATGCGCGAGAAAAAAGAAGCAGAATCGCCTGCGGTGCTAAGGACGCTGCAAAGAGTGCAAGAAGCGCTGCGGTGAGACGCGTATCGTCCCACGAGAACTCTCCAGACCCCAAAATAACGCGCACAAATTGTGCGCGGAGCACGATTAAAAAAGTAGCGGCGACCAGCATCCACAAGAGTACGTGGCGTACCGAAGCCCATAACTCGCGTGCGATTTTTTCTCGGTCTGACGTGCGGAGCTCGGCGAGGGCTGGAAACAGCGCAGCGGCATACGAGACACCAATCACGGCGAGCGGGACGGCGTGCAGATTTTGTGCGAACGTCACCGCAGATAACGCTCCCGCACCCGCGCGTGACGCCAAAAATGCAAACATAATCATTACTCCTTGGTTTGAAAAAAGTGCGAGTGCGCGCGGTACTGAAGGTACGACGACTGCAAGAAACATCTCAACCAAGCCAACTCCGGGGACCGTAAATGGCACCCTATTCAAAATCGGCACTACCTGGATGCACAGGTGTAACAGCGCACCAATAACGACGCCCCAGGCGAGACCAGTGAGCCCAAATAATGGATAGAGTATCAGTACACCGAGAATAATGCCGCCATTGTAGAATAATGGCGCGAGTGCAAAGAGTACAAATCGACGTTCAAACTGAACGATGCTCGCTACGATTGAAGAAACACCAAGAAGTATCGGCTGGAGGAGCATAATGCGCGAGAGCGCTGTGGTCGATTCTAGAAGGAGTGCGTTAAATCCAGGAAGCATGTAAGGGAGCAGTGTGGGTATCACGATGTAGAGCGCTATCGAGACGGGCACCGCGAGCACGCCAAAAAAGAACAGAACGGAACTTAGATAGCGGCCTTGCTGGGCGTGATCAAGTTTTGACAAAAGCGGCACGAGTGCTGCTGAAGAAACGGTGACCGTGATGATTGCAAACAGGAGATCGGGTACTTTAAATGCTGCAAAATATGCGTCCAAAATCGCACTCGCGCCAAATGCGTGGGCAAACGCCCTATCACGTAGAAGCGCGAGTATCTGTGACAAGAGCGCAAACGCAGCAACAACGTATGCAGCTTCGTGCACGCCGCGTATCCGTGCATCCAACAATAACCACAATCTCTTAACCATGGCTACAAATCAGCAAACGGATCATCGCCAGCGCGAAGCGTCGCTAGCACACGATCTATGTCAGCGCTGTTTGGATCTAGCTCTTTGACACGCAGCAGCTCTCGTAGTGTCCCCTCGGTATCTCCTTCAGAGAACAGTACGCGGGCGAGATAAAAATGTGCGTTCGCATAGTCGTCCGAGAGTGCTAGGGCCTGCTCAAAATATGTTTTTGCTCCCGAGCGGTCACCCGACTCAAACTTCAGTACGCCAATCTGAAAACGAAGCAGCGGATTCGATGGTTCAAGCTGCGCGGCGCTCTCTGCCCGCTGAATCGCAGCATCAATCTCACCGCTCGCGAGGTCGAGCTCAGCAAGCAACAAGAGTGCGTCAACGTAATCTGGTTTGAGCTTAAGCGCTTCTTCTGCAAACGTACGTGCATCTTTCTCATTCGTGTTTGCTACAGCGAGCCGTGCGCGTTCAAGCACGAGCGCCGGGGTGAGCGGATTTAGCGCATGTGCACGCTCATATGCAGTCACCGCAAACGAATGGGCACCCTCGATACCCAGGGGGACTATTGATTGATACACGGCCATGAGTACGGACCAATTTCTATAATCATTTGGATTGTATGTCGCGGCGGCTTGTGCATACGCAACTGCTGAACCGAGTGCGTCCTTAAATCGGGTCTGTGACTCCTCGCTCTCGCCTGTTTCTGTAGCTACGATACTTTGGAGGCGTGTGAGAGCGATACGAGTGAGCAATCTATATGTTTCATCGGTACTCAAGATGCTATTCGCGGTTCGCGCACGCGCCTCGCCATCTGCCATATCGCCGAGCACCATCGCTCGCTCAGCAGTGCGACTATAGTATGAGCTTAAGGCCGCAGACCCTACAAAATAGAGCGTGATCACGGTGAGAAGAACTGCCACCGCGAGTACTGTAAAGGTAACGAATCCGATCTGGGCGTATTCAGGCTGAGTATCGTCCGAGGTAAGCGCTGCAGCAAACCCTAGAAACGCAAACCCGACAAGCAGAATGGCTGGCGACGGTACGTAGATGCACGCAAAAAGTAGCACATACAAACCAGATACTAGTGCTCCTAAAACAACAAAACGGTCAGCGCCTCGTGGGGGACGAAATGCTAAACGGCTGAGTGTAAGCCATAGCACGCCGACGAGAAAGACTATCCATGCGAGTAGGCCAGGTATCCCCGTGGTTACGAGGGCGGTCGGGACGGTGGCGACGCCCGTTCGAAACTCAGCATTCCAAAAAATAGTCGCGTTCAAATCTACGGGGCGATATGCGTCCCACAAAAGCTCAAATGTATTGGGTCCCGTGCCAAACGGTAGTGTGAGCACCTGAGAGCCAATATCTGCCATTGAAACCCATGATGGCCTCGCTTCAAAGGTCGAGAATTGCAAAGTCTGTACTTCAAATGAGGCGATCTCTGTTGTAAAGAAATATGCGAGTACCATCACCACAACGGCCACGAGCGGCACAAGCGCGATGCGCCTCGACATGATGAGCTGATACACCGCAAAACAGAGAGCGATGACCGCGAGCGTTATGTACACGGGCACAAAGTTAACAAGAACAACAAGAAGCACCGAGACAGCCAAAAGCGCAGCTGTCACGGCACGAATAGGTTTAGAGAGCGGCAAGAGTTCTAACGCAAAAAGCGTCAGTATAGTACCAAGCCCAAAGAGGATACCCACGTCATTCCACTTCCCCACTGGTGACTCTGCGAGAGAACTAAAAATGCCGAGAGTGAATACGTCGGCACCAAAGAATAGGCGGACGAAATGGAACACCGCGAGTACGAAAAGTCCGAGCATGAACACGGTGAAAGATGAAAAAATATCATCTCGCGTTACACGATACAGGCTTGGCAGTACAAACGCGATTGCAATAAGAAGGGCGATGAGAACCGTGTCACCGAGTAATCCATCTCCAAGAACCGTGATCGCAAACGGCGTTGCAGAAAAAAAAGACGAAATCGCATACCCAATGGGGATCAACAATGCACTCAACGTGACAAGCGCCGGTCGACTAAGGGTGCCGCTCATGAGTGATGCGATGAGCGCAAGTATGAGTGAAAGACCAATAATCAAGCTTTCAATAGCGATAGCGCCAGTCGGATATGCGAGTGCGACATACGGGAGTACCAATAGCGGAGAAAGAGCAACGCCGTAGAGAAAGAGTCTCTTTCCGAGCGCAAAAATCAAATCATGCATAAATAAAGTATACACGAAAGAAAAACTCCACCATTTCTGGTAGAGTTTTTCACATGTGCGGCGCCGATAAGCCGAGTTCTGTACTCTTCATTTTACTAAAGAGTCGATGTCATGTATCTGGGCTCATCATTACTGATGGGCTCGAGCGGCACTTCCGTATCGATCGAAATCGATATGGACACGGCCTTGCACGCAGGTAAGGATTTTGCCGTTTCACCTCCACCAAAGGAGCTCGTCTCTGTTCTCACCTCTCGCGCCCACATGGACGCGGACGGGCGTTACCCGCTACCCTTTTACTCTTGCGAGTTCGGGCTCGGACTTTCCTCTATCTCCTTTTACAGAGACAGCGACATCGTGGCGCCTCGCTCATTATACCACTACCAGGGCCACAAGACAATGATGCTCGCCATGATAAGCAGGGTCACTAATGAGCGCGCGGCGTTTAGCACAAAAAGCTCAAACGACCTGCCCTCCCATAAAAATCCCTCTGCGATTGTAACTGCTGTAAAGCCAAGCCACATCCAGAATGCCAACTGAAGCGCGCCCATAAGGTCAGCTGCCATGAACGCAATCGCGACATGCGACAGTACGAATGCCATGAGAAGCGCCGTAATTGCACCACCAATCATCGCCTGCCACACCTTTAAATGCATTGCATTCATCGACTCAGGCGTAAAACCGTTGAGACGCATCCAATACTTTCCAAACACCGGGCCGTACCACAGACTACCCACAATCATGTTGCCGACTGCGGCGGCGATAACGGCAAGATAATTAATATCAATCATATAAAAAGGCTATTTAGTAATGTTTTCAGTATAACGCCGTATGTACCATTGATTTGATGTCACGCTGGCGATACTGTATATTCTGTTGACATGGAAGGGTCGAAAGAAAGAATACTCAGGGCTGCGACATGGGGGAGGAGTCCGACCGGCCCAAAGCTCTATGTCGGCAAAAGCCACGCGCGTATTAAGGCTATAATCTATCGCAGAAATAATCGCTTCCCGCATCCAAAAGATGAAGGGTTTGTAACGAATAGGCGTAGATTTGTTGGACCGATAGAAGCTCTCTCGATTGCAATTAACGCTGGCCAAGTGAAACAACTACAATCTATTCCCTATGCCAACCTCATTAGCGAGGATTTGCGTTCGTAAAGATCAATATGACTACAATTCCGGAGCGGATTTTAAAACCAGCAATCTTGTACAAAGGAAAGTTGTGGGTTGCTCGAAATCATTGGCGTGCGATCCAAATGATTTCTGCGCGTCAAGACGGCTACCCCGATGATTTAAGTAGGACTGACTCCGGATTTGTTACCAACAGAAAACGGTTTGTTGATCGCAAAATTGCGCGTCACATTGCTGGGATCGCGGACCAAATTATTAATCCGTACACCGCCAACCGCGACTACCTTTGCTCGGAGGATTTAAAGTAGCCATGGTACAAACTGCGGGGGTGATTACCCTCCAAGGCCATCGCCCCAAACGTTGTAAGTTTCGGGATACTCGTATGCCGTTCGCCGCTCCTCACGAATTTGCTGTGCTGCCTGACGCCGACAAAAACCTCTGTAACGAGCATCGACTATGTGTTCAATCCGCGCGCGGGGCGTCATTCGATTCGTTGCTGCGATATATCCATTCCACCGTCTTCTGTTCTCGGCATTACTCAATCCAGTCCTTTGCTCCGAGCCAGACATCTGTAGGTAGTACACCTGATGCAGCTGGTTTGTTACCGTCAGTGCGGGCCGCTGCAAGCAACATGAGGATATTCTAGCTTCTTTTCGAGCGGTATATTATGGCCTCAGCAGCATGGGTCATTTTGTTCAAATACTACGAAGATATGGCGCAAACCACTTACCCATCCGCTGTCTCAACTCTTCTTTTTTATAGTCCTCGAAGGTTATTGTCTTACGACAATTTTCTGAACCGCACGTGCAGTCCATGACCCATCCGGGACGCGTTTCAAAAGTTCCATAATCGCAAACGACTTCTTCGTCTTTTGAAATATCGCGAATGGCGCACCATATACCATTAGCTAATAGTCCGACATTTGGATCGCAGCTATGGTTTATGTATCCGCCTTGATAATCCTCGTGGAGCGGTGCATGCAGAATGTATGCGTCCCATCCTATACATAAGTTGCACTCGTATCCCGTGACGGACTCTATGATTTCGATAAAAACACGGTTGATCGTCGGACCGAGTTCAACAACAACCACCTCTCCTGCTGAAACATCGCGTTTTGCGACTAAGCCGATACCCGAGATTGTACTTTTGCTTAATTCCACTGCGGGCGAAAAATGCGGCTTCGGCAGAGAAAAAAGATAGTCTCTGACGCTTTGTTCAACAGTTTTGGACATATCTTAATTATACTTGAATCATTGAAGGATGTGATAAGCCATAGCTCTCAACATATCTCCGATACTAAAAACTTCGGGCGGAGGCGGAGCGATTCGAACGCTCGGTGGGTTGCCCCACGCCACGTTTCCAACGTGGTGCACTAGACCGCTATGCGACGCCTCCTGCGCCCACGAGGGCGTGAATTGATTTATACCACATACCTGTCAGTTCCGTCATGGTGTAACTATGTTCGAACCCATCCAAGTACTATAGGTACAAGATTACAAAATAATCAAAATCATATGTCGGGAGAACAACTAAGAGCAGCTCATGAAAAGTTAAACCAGGCTCAAGGTATACTCGCCAAGATGATTCAGGAGAGAGCCGCAAGAGTAAACGGCATGACACACGTAGAGCAGTCGAAGAAGCACCAGCTCGGCTAAGAAGCGTCACCAGCTACCGCTAGCTCCACCGCCACCGGATGAGCCGCCGCTAAACCCGCCAAAGCTTGAACCGCTGGACGAGCCGCTCCCCGAGCTCCACGTGCCCCCCGTCCACCATGGTGGCGATACCCCTCTAGAAACTGATTCTTTGTATGCGGTTGATACTGCAAAGTCAAAAGCCAGTCCAATGAGGATAAGCGGGATAAGCATCCAATAGCCCCATACTGGTACAAAAAACCACACGAGTCCACCAACAACAGCACCAATAATGCCGCCCGCATACCAACTCTTACTTCGCGCCAAGGCCGATGCGAGCCACGTGAGCAAAATAAATCCGATCCATAAGACTGCGGCTAGTGATTCAAAATCGAATGATACTACTGACTCTTCTTCAAGCGGTGGCGCCGCGCTTGGATTTTCAATAAGCAACAAAATCGAATTTACCCCCGCTGACACGCCACCACTTATGTCGTCGTCTCTAAATCGTGGCAGTATATCGTTTCTAATTATCTGCGCTGCACGAATGTCGGGCACCACACCTTCATATCCATATCCGACTTCAATACGCACCACGCGCTCAGTTGGTGCGATCAAAAGCAGTATGCCTGTGTCATCATTTTTATCGCCTATCCCCCACTCTCTAAAGAGGTTCGTCGCGTATGATTCTATATCATCGCCATCCAGGCTTTCAACGGTGACGACTGCAATTTCTCCTGTGCTGTTCGTTGCAAAAGCTGAAAGCCGAATCTCAATCTCGCTCTGTACATCTTCAGTAATGACATCTGCAAAATCGCTCACGTATGACGTCGGTACACCTGGTGACGTGTATGCAAAAACACTCATTGGTGCGAGCACACAGAGGAATACAAGGACGAAATAACTAGAACGAAACATCGGGCGCCTGTTCTGCTCCCTCTTCTGCTGCAAAGTATCCTTTTTCAGAGAAACCGAATACGGAAGCTACAAATGAACCGGGGAAACTTTTAATTTTGGTGTTGTAGGTTTGTACTGCCTGTGTAAAGTCACGACGAGCGACTGCGATACGATTTTCTGTTCCTTCAAGCTGTGCCTGCAAATCACGAAATGCTTCTGTCGCTTTCAAAACTGGATAATTTTCTGCAACGAGGAGCAGTCGACCTATAGCGGTTGAAAGTTCCCCTTGCGCTGACTGATACGCCGCGACACTTTCTGGATCCAGTGATGCCGGATTCACCGAGAGTGATGTCGCTTTCGCGCGCGCTTCGGTCACCGCAGTAAATGTTTCTGTTTCAAATGCTGCGGCACCCTTCACCGTCTCCACCAGATTAGGCACAAGGTCTGCTCGTCGCTGATACTGTCCCTGCACATCTGCCCATGCAGCTTGTACTGCCTGCTCTGATGACACAAATCCGTTATAGACACCACCAAACCAAAGTGCCACGACCACCACAATCGCGACAACGACCCATAAAAATGTGTTTTTCATACAGAAAGTATAGCAAAAAATGTTAGAGTGGGCATATGTTCGACGTCGAGGTGTGGCAATTTTTGAGTTATGTCGTTACCGTCATTGGCCTGCCATTTGCAATTATTGTGTTTATTTATCAACAGCACAAAGAACGAAATAACGAGGAAGAAGCAGTATATGAACTTCTGGCCGAGAACTACCAAGATTTCTTAAAGGTTGCTCTTGATAACTCTGATCTCATGCTTTTTGCTGAAGAGTCAACGCCCAACCTTACTGATGAACAGCAGCAGCGCATGATAATACTTTTCAGTATGCTTGTGTCGCTGTTTGAGCGGGCATATTTACTCTTGCACGAAAAACATATGTCTCGACAGCAAATGCGGCTCTGGTTATCGTGGGAGGACTATATGCGCGAGTGGTGCAGACGAAGTGACTTTCGCGCTGCCCTACCCGACCTATTGTTTGGCGAGGACGACGACTTCCAAAAATACATTCGACAACTAGCGAGGATTTAGAAGTGCAGCGACTCGCTCGTCTATTGGTGGATGGGTCATAAAGAGCTTGCCGATACCTTTCATCGCGCGCGCTCCAAACGGGTTTGCAATAAAAAGGTGCGCAGTCGCATGGTTCGCGCTTTTCATCGGTGCCTGATAGCTGTCTAGTTTTTTGAGTGCTGACGCGAGCCCCTCTGGGTATCGCGTCATGAGTGCACCTGACGCATCAGCTAAAAACTCACGTTTTCTTGATATTGCAAGTTGGATAAGCTGCGCGATAATCGGCGAAAGAATCGCGAGCACCACACCTGCAACGACGAGTATTATTTGTAGACGGCCGTCCCTGTTATCGTTATTTCCACCATGTATCATCGAGCGCAAAAAGAAATCAGACAGAAGCGTGACCATGCCGAGAAGCACCACAACAACAGTCATCACTAACGTGTCGCGATTTTTAATGTGCGACAGCTCGTGCGCTAACACTCCCTCGAGCTCGCTCTTTTCCATCATCGAAAGAAGACCTGTCGTTACTGCTATCGCGGCGTGCGCCGGGTCGCGACCAGTCGCAAAGGCGTTTGGCGCTGGATCATTAATCAGATGTACTTTGGGCATCGGTATCCCCTGTGCTATGCACAGGTTCTCCACAAGGTTATACAACTCAGGGGCATCAGCTTTGTCCACATGTTTTGCACCGCTTGTCACCAATGCGAGCTTGTCTGAATACCAGTACGAGCCGACATTCATTACAATGGAAAGTAGAACTGCCGCGTAGAGAATGGCTTGATTATTCAGTGCATAGGACATCACCCACCCTACTGCAATAACAACGATGAAAAACCCTATCATTAGAGTCCATGTCTTTCGTACGTTCTTATCAGCTTCGGTATAAAGCGTTGCCATCACCTCATTGTACCTAATATGCTAGCCGCAACAAAATACTCAAATGCCACCTATTTTAGTAAAAGCGAAAAATATGTAGTCTCGCTCTTTTAGTATCAAGAACTGCGTGGGTTGGGTTTTCACCTGCAGAGCGACTTGTGCGGACTACTTTAGGTGCAAGATTAATTGCATCTCTGGTGACACGCCGGACCTGTTTTAGCATTTCTGGTCGTTTACCTGTTATCCCCCTACTCCCACCAAAATGAGCGACACTAACGGAGTCCGGATCACTTCTTTTCTGTATCTGTTTCAATCTTCTTCGAAGCGCAGTCTTAAATGAACGTCCGTACTGTTCATCAAGTACTGTATACGGCGATTGGTGAGTGAGGAAAGAAATTCTCTTCCCCGTTTTTGTTTCTGTGCCTACTGCGGCTACGCCCATGCAATTGTAGTATGCGTGCGATGATTTTGGTTTCTTATCTATACGCGAGATGATATGTGAATCATCGCTGTCTGCAGGGATACGATCCCAATTAACGTCAACGACGGGATGGGCAGCACCGTCATCGTCATATCGAGCACGCTCTCGCTTAATTCTTTTTTTAATTATTTCCATTCTCTTGAAGTATACGCAAACGTGCACGTTTTGTATCGAGCACAACATGATTTGGACCATCAAGAGGCATGCGCGGCTCTACGGCTATCTTGGGTTCGATACCAAGTACATCGAGAACCACGGCGCGCGCCTGCTCTTTCAGGGCGCTGTATTCGCGTGTGCTTTGAAGATGCATTATTGAGCTATCCCCCTTCGCGCCTCTCTGTCCACCAAACAAAGAAACGCGTACGCTTCCAGGTACACTTCGTTCTTTGAGCGACTGGAGTGAATTTGAAAGTTCGTTTGCAAAATAGCGTGACTCTGGAATAGTCGTGGTGCGCGGTTCTTGATGTGTAAGGATAGAAATATTTTTCTTCGTTTTTTTATCTACCCCAATGGCTGCCACACCAACACAATCGTAGTAGTTGTGTGAAGACTTGGGGCGCTCATCGACGGGTGAAATAACGTGCCATTTCTTTGTCCCGCGTTTGTACCAATTAACGTCAACAACTGGTTTTGCAGCGCCACTTGTAATGCTCCGTGAACGTGCCTTATCTAATGCCTTAACGTGTACCTCCATATGTGTAACCTGACTGGCACTACCCTATCACAAAGCTAGGGGCGGCACAACGTCTGAGTTTCAGATTGGGTGACCGCCAACTTTCTCTGTCTGCGGAGTATACGTGCAATTTTTGAACGGACCGCTTCATCTGAAGCATTTTTCGTTTTGAATAACGCCCGCAGATTTCTTGTCTCGCGAACACGACCAAGATCAACGGGCGCGTCTTTTGTTTTTTTGGGGAAAACTCTATTTGCTTCAGCAATTATTTCTTTCCAATTCGAGCGGTTTCGCTCATTACTGAGTCCAGTTCTCATAACGACGATTAGTATCGATACAACGTCTGCCCTTCAGAATGCATTGCGGCGACTTGGCGCTGATTGCGGATCATAGATGCGATGAGTCCGCGCATTTCTCTGTATGATTTTCCATTTTTATCGATATTCTGTCGCCTGCCGCGTGCCGCCCGTGCACGACTAATATCCACGACCTTAGAATCAAATCCTTTAGGGAACTTTCGCTTTGTATCCTGAACGATATCCCACCAGTGGGCGCGATTTCTTTCATTTGACAGACCGGTGAGTTTGTTCATATTAGTTAAAGCGTTGTCGATCGCGTCGATTGGTTCACTGTCTTGCAACACTCTTTCCGGCCATGGCCGCCATCTCTTCGCTCGGAGGATAGAGGGTCACATGCACCGGAAAATGCCTCGCTGCCCTTCGTTCAGTTCTAAGCATGCTCGCTGCTTCCTGTCGTAGCGTCTCATAGTTTGCAGCCCTGCCCGCCGCAATACCAATCCGCTGCGCAGCCCTGACAACATTAAAATCAATTTTGTTTATGGGTGCCCCCTTTGGAAATCGCATTTGGGCCCAGGCAGCTATTGTCGCCCATACCTTGCGATTGTTTTCATTGCTCTGACCAGTTTTTGACTCGGCCATACATTACAGAACTGGAATAACATTGTCGCGTACATGCATTGTCTGTGCAATTTTTCTATCCATCTTAAGCTGCCGCGCGCGTTGGTCGCGGCGCCACTGCCTATACTCCACAACGCTTGAGAAGCCGTAATACTCAGCCCACCGAGCTTCTGACAAGCTTTGTACATTTTGACCACGATTTGGATTAGGAAACTTTTCACGTGCGATTCGAAGCGCCCTGTGCCACATTTTTCGATTCTTAGTATTGCTGAGTCCTGTTTTTGGTTCTTTTAGCATATTGAACCCACGATACTACACCCCATGAGGATTGTGCAACTACCACTTGAACCAGAACCTGGGCTGGCGCGGGGCAAATATATGGAGGCGACGGCGCTTGGTGTCAAGAACGACGTGCTGTGGATCAATCAAATTGTGGCTTGGTCCGCGGGCGACTTTAACCCCCTGCCCCACAATACGCTTTGCGATTATAATCACCTGCGCTACCATCTTTGGATACGGCTCGAGCTCATCAGCAGGGATGTTTTCTGGATTATGGGCGCGCCGCACCGTTTGGCCACCAAAGATACGCACCGCGATAGACCCTGGTTTAGAACGCTTTTTTAGATCAAACAATCTTCTTTTAAAGTCTTCCTCAAAGTCTCGTGCCAGATGGTCTGAGAGTACAACGCCCGGCGCCTGATGCGTGAGAAAAGAAATTGGCTTGTGTGTTTTCGCGTCTGTACCTACCACAGCAACACCGATACACTGGTCATATTTTCGAGACACCTTTGGTTTCTCGTTCACTTCTGACATCGCATGTCTTGCGGTATCTGCATTTAAAAACCAATTAACGTTTTCAAGCTGCGGTGCACTCGTCGCGGGGTTGCGCAAGCGAGATTTTCTTAATGTCCTTACTCTTGTTTCCATATCGACTACAATGGCGGGTACGCCCACTTTCCGACGAATATGTGAAGTCGATTTCGTTTAGTGTCCAGAACTGCGTGTTGCGGTTCCATATCGACACCGCTCGGAGGCACCACAACTCGCGCCTTCCTACCTGTAATACTCTTGGTGATGGTGTGCACTTGAGCGGCAAGGCGCGGATATGCATTATCCGTCTCCCATTTTTTTCTCTCTTGACCACCGATTATTGAAACTTCCACGGTGCCTGGCTTGGAGCGCTCCTTGAGATCTTTGAGGCCTGCAGTCAAATCGCGCTCAAATCCCTGACCTTTTTTGTCGGTCAATACTCTCGGCGATTGATGCGACAAAAGTGAAATGTTTTTCCCAGTCTTTTTGTCGGTGCCGACGGCCGCCACGCCGACGCAGTCGATATACCCGTATGATGCTTTTGGCCGTTCATCAACAATCGACACTACGTGCGAGATCTCGTTCCAATTTGCGCGCTTGAACCAGTTGACATCAAGAACTTGCCGAGATCGTCCATTGCCATAGAGCCGAGGTCGAGGATGTTTGAGTTTTTTGACTATTGTTTCCACGGACGAACACTACCACGGCGCTACTTACTGTTCAAATACGAATGGCTTTTACGAACCGTGCGAATCTCAGCAGCGAGTACGTCGCGTTCTGACTTGGTGTGTACATTCGCATACGCTGGTATCCCCTTCCCGCTATCAACAAAAACTACTACTTTTGTTGGACGGTACGGTTTAACCCAGTCGAGAAGTGCCTGGCGATGATGCTTGCGCGTCCAATCGCGAGCATGCTTTGGTCTTGCCTCAGAGGCACTTGCGTATCCCATCTTTTACTTACTAAAGTTCACCGCTACTGGTTGCCGGGCTTCTGCCTCATTCTCCGCGAGCTCAAAGAACTCCATCGCTTTAAACCCAAACCACGAACCAACGAGGTTCGAAGGAAAGGACTCGAGCATGGTGCGGAGCGTCATTACGTTACCGTTATAAAATCGGCGCGCTGCTTGGATTTTGTTCTCGGTATCAGACAACTCGCGCTGAAGTTCTAAAAAATTAGTGTTCGCCTTCAAATCAGGATACGCCTCTGATACTGCAAAAAGTGATTTGAGTGCCCCGGTGAGCATATTCTCTGCTTTGCCGTGCTCGGCTACGGACGACGCACCCATTGCTGCCGCGCGCGCCTTGGTGACGTTTTCAAATGCCTCGCGCTCGTGTGTCGCGTAGCCTTTTACTGTTTCAACAAGATTTGGGATAAGATCGTACCGGCGCTTGAGCTGGACATCGATGTCTGCCCACGCTTCTTTTGCACGATTCAATGTTTTGACAAAGCCATTGTATGTAGCGACGAGCCACCCGATAATAACGGCGACTATGCCGATGATGATGTATATGAAAGTCATGCAGGAATTATAGCATATCTTGACAAAATGCATACAGAGGAGTATAGAAAGATTATGAGCAGAGGAAACGAGACGCACAACTGTTATGTGGAGCCATTGTGGTTTGACCCATATATGCTTCCTCGATTTCGACGTCACCGACGCGATCCATTCTGCCCCCCCGCACCCAAGAACCCACCTTTTCGGTTCATCCCTGACGTACCGCGTTTTCCCATTAATCCGTTATACGACCCACGCTGGGATATACCCGGCAGATACTATACGGACAAGATGAATTAAAAAACCGAGCATCGCTCGGTTTTTTCTTATTCTAGAGAACTGGCTCAAAGCCAACGTCCCCCGGCTCTGCCATACGTGAGCCATCAAATTGCGAGCGCGACCGGCGCGCCACTATTTTCAATCTCTTTCTAAACTCGGGGCCATACATATTCTCCCTTCGCCTCCCCTCTAACTTACCTCGCTGAGCGTTGCCTACTTGTTGAACGTTATTCATTATGGTTGTGTGATCGCGTGATGTATCTGGTCCGCTCAGTCGCCTAGCAATACGAGGAAAACTCATTTGCCCACTTATTGTTCTTTCTGTCTGGTTTCTCATGAGCCATGCTGCTGATGCACGAGCCTGAACTGTGCCTCGATTTTGTCTTTCAGATTTCATATCGTCGAGCGATGCAGGAAAAACGCGAATTATATTTTTGAGTATTCTGTCGCAAACAATGTCTGTGCGTTCTCGCATACTATTATTCCATCGGGATCTCGCCGGCGCGGCGGCGAATATTTTTGATTTCTTTTGCAGTCGCTGCGCGCTCTAACCCGCCCTTTGGATACACTATGGGGAGCCCTGCTCTACCGACGATCTTTGTCTTAGCCCAGTTTCTTATATCGCTATCGCTTTTAAGCGTGGTGCCAAAGGGCGCAAGCTCGATTTGCCTCCATTGCCCCCGCTTTTGATTTTTTCGCAGTTTGTCGAACGAAATGGAGTCTGGCATATTACAAAAGACTCGCCATTGCTCGCTCGGGTATACCGCCTGCACGATTTGCTGCTTCGCGTTCAGCCGTCTCTCTTTCTCTCCTTAATACTGCAGGACCCTTTTGCCCTTTGCGCTCCCAGAGAAGTTCTGCAATGTTATTTCGTACACTTTGATCGAGTTTTTCTGCACCTGTGTGCGTATATCCATGCCTTCCATCATACTGTTCTTGAGTACGCTCAAACCGCTTGAATGGCGTTTTTCGTTTCGTTGCTGGATGATGGCGCTGAATACGCTTGGCGATAGTGAGAAGTTCAGCTACGTGCGGCATATTCTATATATACCCTGTTTACAAACCCAGTGTCAAGTTTGTGGATTAAATTCTGTTTTCTCTGATGGCTCGATCGAGCGGTGCGCCGATCGTGTGCTTGTCGCCAGAATCAACAGCAAACGGCTTGAATGTGCCTGGTACCTTGCGCTGGCGTTCTCCGTAGGGCTTCGGCATAAATATCCAAGGATTAGAAAGTCCTCCCCTCTGTGCATCACGCTTACGACGCTCAACTGCGATATCGTATGCACCCTTATTTCTCGCGACTGACCACTTTGGATCATTGTGGTATGCGCGAAGAATGTTCCTCCACCAACTCCTTCGTCCTTGATCGTGGGCGGAAATCTCTGACAGCGGCTGCAACTTGCGAATTTCGTTCAATGCCATACGTTTTTACTTTTTAGTAGTCGCCCATGCCGCCCATCTGAGGGCCGCCCGCAGGCTTTTCTTCTGGCTCGTCAGCCATAGCCGCTTCAGTAGTGAGCAGCATCGCTGCAGCACTCACCGCGTGTTCGAGCCCACCGCGTGTTACTTTAACCGGATCGATTATGCCAGCGGCAAACATGTCTGACACCACCTCATCCTTTATCGCGTCATAGCCCGCAAAGCCTTTTGCCTTTTTAACATCATCAACAATGACCTCACCACTCTCCTTTCCTGCGTTAATTGCTATTTGCTTCAGGGGACGCAAAAGCGCAGAGAGCACGATACGGTAGCCAATCTCTTGTTCCTTCGTCATCGAATCAAACTTTGCCTCGGACTCTGCTTTTTGTGACGCCTTCACAAGTGCGGTGCCGCCACCGGGGACGATGCCCTCTGCAATGGCAGCCTTTGTCGCGTTCACTGCGTCTTCAATCTTGTCTTTCAGGTACTTCATCTCAGTCTCAGTCGCCGCACCGACGCGGATAACAGCGACGCCGCCAGACAACTTTGCGATGCGCTCTTCGAGCTTTTCTTTATCGAATTTAGAGTCTGACGTAGCGAGTTGTTTCTTGAGCGCACCAACGCGCGCATCAATATCTTTCTTCAATCCCTTACCACCAACAATGATAGTCGAATCTTTTGACGCGATAACTTTTTGTGCGCGACCAAGCATCGTAAGATCCGCTTTGTCGAGTTTGAGTCCTACCTCCTCTGAGATAACAGTCGCACCAATGGTGACCGCGATGTCGGCAAGCATCTCCTTCTTTCTGTCGCCGTAGCCCGGGGCCTTGATCGCGAGCACATTAAACGTACCGCGGAGTTTATTCAGCACTAAGGTGGGGAGTGCCTCACCATCTACATCGTCTGCGATAATTACAAGCTCCTTTTTACCGCTTTTTGCAATCGCTTCAAGAATCGGGAGAATTTCTTGAATAGAAGAAATCTTTTTGTCGGTGACGAGAATCGCCGCATCTTTATACTCCGCTTCCATTCTTTCTGGATTAGTCACCATGTAGTGCGAGACATATCCCTTGTCGAACTCGAGTCCTTCGACGATTTCTTTTTCAATACCAAATGATTGTGATTCTTCAACGGTTACGACACCATTTTGTCCTACCTCAGAGATAACTTCTGCAATGGTCTCTCCGATGTCTTCTGATTCTGCAGCAATAGTTGCAACTTGTTTTATATCTTTGTCTCCTGATACTGGCTTTGCAATAGACTTCAGTGCTTTGACCGCTGCATCGCGCGCCATCTCCATACCATGTCGGATACCCATGGCGTTGAGTCCCATGGCAGTGTGTTTCATCCCCTCTTCGACGAATGCCTCAAAAAGCACCACGCTCGTGGTCGTACCGTCACCGGCGAGTTCGTTTGTCTTGTTGGCGACCTCCTTCACGAGCTCGGCCCCCATGTTATGAAACTTGTCTTTGAAGGATATTTCTTTTGCGATAGTGACGCCGTCGTTTGTCATATGTGGACCACCATACCCCTTGTCCAAAATGACATTTCGTCCTCGGGGACCCAAGGTCACCTTGACCGCACGTGCAGCCATCTGGATACCGGTCTTTACTGCATTTCGTGCATCTGCATCAAATAGTATTTTCTTTGCCATAGGTTAGTTAAGAACTGCTAAAACATTCGACTCTGCAATAACGTAATAGGTGACACCTTTCAGTTTAATTTCATCGAATCCGTACTTTGAAAACATGACTCGGTCACCGACTGACACGCTGACTGGCGTACGTCCGCCGTCTTCATTCCACTTTCCTGGACCCACAGCGACTACCATCCCCTGTTCAGGCTTCTCTTTTGAGGAATCAGGGATAATGATGCCTGACACTGTGGTCGTACCCATTTCTTCGGCCGACAGAGGTCGAAGTACAACACGATCATTCAATGGAGTTATACCAACAGACGAGGTCGCTCGCGCAGGAGTCACCTTTTTCTGGCTTTTTTGCTTCTTTGGAGACGCCTTTTTGACCGCCTTTTTCTTACCCTTTTTCATACGTACGGTGTGTTTGTTTACTTATAACAGTAGTTGTATGTGCAGTATACGCAGAGTGCGCCATTCAGTCAATAAATGGCTCATTGCTTGCTGGCATCCATATGCTATACTGCGAAGAGCTATGAATTTCGCGCTCCTCGCGGGCAATATCGCGCCCATTATGGCTGTGGTCTCTATTCTCCTCGCTGGAGGAGTTTTGCTACAGACGCGTGGCGCGGGACAAGCTGCCTTCTCTGAAAGCAATCAATCCACGTTCTCGACCCGTCGCGGTGGAGAATTATTTGTATTTCGCGGTACACTGGTTCTAGGAGCGATATTCATCATCCTGTCAGTCATCGCACTCATTACGTAAAGCGTAAGCCGTACCATTACCAACTCTTTCGTTGTCTATGCACGACCACATCTCTGGCGTAACCGCCAATTGGCGACCCACCGACTATCTTGTAGCTATCCTGGTCACCGGCCTAGTCGCCGTATCCATTGTCTGGGGACTTGCTGCACTGTCTGCAAAATACACCGTTCAAGTACCTTCACACGGCGGGATCTTTGAAGAAGCCATTGTTGGTTCGCCACGATTCATAAACCCAGTACTCGCGCTCTCTGACGCTGATCGTGATGTGACTCGACTCACCTTTCGCGGCCTCATGCAGAGCTCGGAGAACGGACTCGTCCCGGACTTGGCTGCATCATATACGGTGTCCGATGACCAAAAGACATATACCTTTGTCCTTCGTGATGCGACTTTTCACGACGGTGAACCTATCACAGCGATCGATGTCATCTTTACAATCGGTCTCATCCAAAATCAACTTTTGAAAAGCCCATTGTCGACTAACTGGCAGGGCGTGACGGCCGTTGCAGTTGATGATCGTACCGTGACACTCTCCTTAGAAAGCCCGTATGCCCCATTTCTTGAAAACACGACGGTTGGTATACTCCCAAAGCATATTTGGAAAGACATAAAAATAGACGAAGTCCCCTTTAGTCCTAGAAATATTTCTACAATTGGTTCTGGCCCCTATAAGATAACTGACGTAACTAAGAGTGTCGACGGTGTCGTGACCGATATTGAACTCACCGCACACTCGGATGAACCTGAGCCGTACATTCGCACACTACAACTCCACTTTGTACCAAACCAAGAATCCCTCATCACACTTCTTGAAAAGGACACAGACCTCGCTGCGCATTCAATTCCACCTCTGGGGGACCGTGTAGTCCACGAGGCGGTTTTAGGTAGAGTTTTTGCCGTATTTTTGAATCAGAATAAAAACTCCCTTTTTGCAGAACCGGCGGTGCGACGGGCGCTTGACGCCGCACTTGACAAACAACTCATTGTTGATACACTGCTATCAGGATTTGGCTCTCCAGCAAACGGCCCACTGCCACCGCAACAACTGCTTTCTCAACATACTCCGGGCTCCTCGCTTGAAATAGCGCGTGACATTCTTGAGGATGCTGGATGGGAGTCAGTTGACGGTGTCTATCAAAAAACCGTCAAGAAAGAGACCAAATCGCTCGAGTTTACACTCACGACCTCTGCTGCTCCAGAACTTAAAGGTGCCGCAGTTATGGTGGCCGAAATGTGGACAGCGCTTGGCGCACGAGTTGATACTCAGTTCTTTGAAGCAAACGACCTAGAGAATCTCGTTATTCGCGATCGCGACTATGAGGCCCTTCTCTTTGGCGAGGTGGTTGGCCACGAACATGATCTGTATGCTTTTTGGCATTCAAGTCAAAAAGACAATCCAGGTCTGAATATCGCTGGCTACGCAAACATCAAGGTGGACGGGCTCCTTGAAGCGGCTCGTGTCGCAACATCGAGTAAAATTGCAGGCGAGAAAACTAAGCAAGCCGCTGAAATCATTAGTGATGAATACGGAGCACTCTTTCTCTATGCACCACACTTTGTTTACGTAACACCGCGTGTCGCAAACCTTACCCTCGGCTCTGTCACTGCCGCTTCAGACCGCTTCAATAGCATTAGAGGTTGGTATGTCGACACCGATCGCGTCTGGCCAATCTTCAAATAAATTAAATTTAAAATTAATCATTTAGCACTATCATGAATTCACCCTCCCCATCTAATAGCCCGCACCGGCGGCCATATTCTGCGCGCCTGCCAGCCCCAGGGCCCCAAAGAAGCGCGCGACCAGACGGCCCTCTTGGCGCCCTTCCACACCATGTACCTGGCCCCCGAAGTCCACATCGTGGACCTCGCCCTCCTGGCCCAGGACGCCAACGTTTCGGTGGACGCCCAGGAGGCGGCCGAGGCCGCGGTGGCCCCGGCGGATCGCGCGGACATTTTCGCAGACCACCATCTATGCCCCGAAGTCCCGTTAACACGCCAGAAGCACGCGAAGCAGTTATGCTCCCGGCGCTCGACGCCGACACTATCCGTGTTATCCCACTTGGTGGTGTAGAGGAGGTGGGGCGAAACATGATGGCGATAGAGCTCCCTGAGGGCATCATTATCTCTGACGTTGGCTTTCAGTTTATGTCTGAGGACACGACGCCAGGCATCGACTACATATTGCCAAACACGCGTTGGCTGGAAGATAACAAAGATCGCATCATCGGCATTTTCATAACGCACGGACACTTGGACCACATCGGCGGTATCCCGTTCATCATCGATCGAATTGGAAACCCCCCCATGTACACGCAATATTTGACTTCGCTCATGATACTCAAACGTCAAGACGAGTTCCCCCACCTGCCAAAGCTCAACATGAACGTTGTTGAGGCTGGTGGTCGTGTCATGCTCATGAACAAAGCGGGCAAGAGTGTAACAGTCAAAACTTTTCCGGTGACGCACTCTATCCCCGACTCGATGGGTATCTCTATCCAAACCAAACACGGCAATGTCGTTATCTCCGGCGACCTCAAACTCGAACATGAGGACGGTGAAGCAACTGATCGAGAAAAGAAAAACTGGGGTGCCATCGGTCAAGACAAAAATATTATTTTTATTGCTGACTCAACGAACGCCGAAAAGGATGGATTCTCTATCCCGGAGTCTCGTGTGTATCAAACGATTGAAGAGATCATTCGTACGGTGAAGGGCCGCCTTATCATCGGTACCTTCGCATCACAGTTTGAGCGCATGGTGCGCATCATTGAAGCTGCAGAAAAGCTGGGTAAAAAAATTGTCCCAGAAGGTCGTTCGATCAAAACAAACCTGGAGATAGCAGAACGTTCTGGATTCTTTGTTCCTAAGAAAGGTACGATTATTCCTGGCGAGACCATCGGTGACTACCCCGCTGACAAAATAGTCATCATCTCGACTGGCGCACAGGGCGAAGAAACTGCAGCACTCATGCGCATTGCAACAAAGAAGCACAAGTACATTACGTTCTCAGAACGCGACACCATTGTCCTTTCGTCATCGGTTATTCCGGGTAACGAGATTCGCGTGCAAAAGCTTAAGGACAATCTCCTTCGCTACGGACTCACGCTCATGCACTATCGCTCGTCAGACGTCCACTCGACGGGTCACGGTAACACGGGCGAACTTGTCTGGATGCGAAAACAAGTAAACCCAAACTTCTTTATGCCCGCGTACGGCTTTCACTCAATGCTCCGCTATCACGCGGCTGCACAGATTAATGCCGGTTTTGCACGAGAGAACGTTATCATCCCCGACAACGGTACCGTGATAGAAATTAAAAACGGCACCGAACTTACAGTGAGATCTGAAAAAGTACCTTCAGGTCCCATGATGGTTGATGGCTTCTCTATTGGCGACATGCAAGAGGTGGTTATTCGTGATCGCCAGGCCTTGGCATCTGACGGTATGTTCGTCATTATCGCGACGGTTAATCTGCGCACCGGCACACTTAAAAAGTCACCGGACATTATCTCTCGTGGCTTTGTCTACCTCCGTGAGTCGCAAGGGCTCCTGCAAGAGACTCGCCTTCTCGCGACCAAATCTATTGAAGAAATGGCGAGCGGCATGAACCCGATCGACCTTGAACTCATAAAGAGCAAGCTCACTGACGATATCGAACGCTATCTCTTCCAAAAGACTTCCAAAAAGCCAATGGTCATCCCCGTATTGATAGGTGTGTAGGCAGTTTGACAAATCTCAAAATCAAGAGTATAGTCTGGTCATGAGCATCCACGACCGAGAAATCTCTCGCATAAATGATAGAATAAGATTCTTGAACCGGAACGGAATTGCTGCGGCGTTCAACCGCGAAAGGGTCGGCCAGCTGAAGTGGCAGCGAGGTAACGCAGAACGCGCTCGTGCAAGTGACGCATTTTGGGCAGATCACAGAGCACGGACGTCTCGGAGCCGCCTTAATTCTCGCTCTTCGCGCTTTCCATCCAGATCACGCTTCTCTCGATTCTAATTTTTTGTACGCAGAGCACTGTATACTTTAAGAATGTTTCGGTTTCGGTCTAGGTTTGCGACTTTAGGGCTCGCAAATTTTCTCGCACAGTACCACCACTATTTGATTGCGTTCGTCCTTTCCGCATACCTCGTTTCGTTTGTTGGCGAGGCGAACGTTGGCTATGCAGTCGCCGGTGGCTCGGTGATCGCTGCACTCGCACTTCTCGCCGTGCCTGCTATTTTTTCTCAGTACGGGACAAAGAACGTGCTCACCGTTCTGGCGCTCGCGCAAATTGCTACACTTCTTGGACTTTCACTTGCTGATAACACCGTCGCGGCCATCATTCTGTATTCGCTCCAAGGTGTTTTAGCTTTCACTATATTTATCGGCATTGATCTTTTGGTCGAGTCACAGACCATGCGCGAAAATCAGACGGGCAATGCGCGTGGCATTATGCTCACCATCACAAACCTTGCTGTGATTGCGGGTACGCTGTCTTTGTCATATCTCGCTACACAATTTGACTACAGCAAGACGTTTATCGCGGCGGCGCTTATCCTTGTGCCCTTTGTCTATATGGCGATTCAAAAACTGCCAAACCTCTCGCACGCTGCCCCACCATCGCATGTGCTCCCCACCGCCCTTATCACCGAGATTATCCGAAGCCCGACACTCCGCGCTACGGTTGCAGCACACTTTCTACTTCAACTTTTCTTTTCATGGATGCTAGTCTATTCGCCCATCCTTTTACACGATTACATACGTTTCGGTTGGGACGATATTGGGTTATTGTTCACCTTCGCGATGATCCCCTACATTGTCCTAAACTATCCGTTGGGCTATATTGCGGACCGTTGGCTCGGAGAAAAAGAAATTCTTATCGTGGGTTTCTTGGTCCTCGCACTCACCACGCTCATGATGTCATTCATAGACGGAGTTTCGTTTTCTGCGTGGGCGACCGTACTTATTATGAGTCGCATCGGTGCAGCCATGGTAGAAACCATGACTGAGACACACTTTTTCAAGCATGTAAGCGAGAAAAATCCCGCCGCTATCTCTACCTTCCGTATGCTGCGACCCATAAGCGGTATTATTGGCCCTTTGATTGCTGTGCTCACCCTCTCAACACTCACCCTCCCCGCGTCGTTTGCAGTATTTGGCATCATTATGCTTCTCGGTGTCCCCGTCTCGCTCGTCATCACTGACTCAAAATAATCCTTCCAATTGCATTTTCTTGTGGAGTGCTCGAACCCGAATCCTGTCGAACGGTAGCTTTGAAAGCGGAGTCCTGGCGAGGTATGCCTTGAGTATCACACCTCGTATCTCACGATCTGAGCCTTTGAACGGCTTTTGCGTTGTGTGGTGCTTTGAGCGGCGACTCGGGTTTGGGTGTGTCGATTTTAAATGCGAGCCGTAGTCCATAAGCGCCGAGTACCACTCGCGTGGATTTTTAGTATCAAGCGTATGCGTTATAAACGGCACCAGTCGTCGATCGGTGACTTTTTTTGATTTTGGAAATAGATGATGAATAAACACTGTACGCACATTGGTTTCAATCAATATCTCGGGTTTGTTAAATGCAAACACATGCACCGCAGACGCAGTGTATGGTCCCACACCGGGAAGCGTTTCAATGGGTGCTCCCCACTGTTTTGCTGCCTCCCATAAATACTTTGCGCGACGGTTATAACCGAGCCCGCTCCAGAGTTTGAGTACTCGCAACAATGGAGCTTTCGCAAGTTTTTGTGGAGTTGGAAATGCTTTAAGAAATGCTTTGTACTTTGGGATTACTCTCTCGACTTGCGTCTGCTGAAGCATCACTTCAGACACCAAAATCTTGTATGGATCGTGCGTTTTGCGCCAGGGTAAGTTATGCCTCCCGTGGTTTTTGTAGTATGCCCGCACCGATGCCTGTAACGCGCGTAAGCGGGTGCGTTCGACAGTCGTGAGGACGTGCGGGACAGATGTAGCGGCCATAGAGTACCAGTCCATTATTAACATACTTCCAATCTCGCTTGGGGATGAGAGTTTCAAGATCGTGTGAAATCTTTTTTAAATCAGTATGCGTGGTTAGACCAAAACGCCGCGCAAAGCGCTTAACATGTGTGTCTGTCGGGATACCGTCATACTGTTCATACAGCTCGCCGAGAACTACATGAGCCGTCTTGTAGCCGATACCAGGGAGAGCCACAAGATGACTTTCAATTCTTGGAACCACACCTTTATATTCGCTAGCCACTATTTTTGCAGTAGCAATAATCGCTTTTGTTTTGACCCTAAAAAATGGGATAGATGCGATGGCTCTTTGAAACGCGACAGGTTTTGCTTTTGCAAAATCACGCGGCGTCTTATATTTCTTAAAAAGCGAACGCGTTACTCGATTCACGACTTTGTCGGTACATTGTGCAGACATAATGACCGCAACAACAAATTGAAATGGCGTGTCATACAACAACTCGCTCTTGGGTTTTGGATATACTTTTTTAAGGTAGGTAACAATCTTCACAGCTAATTTTTTCTTAATCACAAGATTTATCGTAACCATCGCCCACGGCCAAGCATAGCCATCGCCCACATTTTTTCTTCATACGCATTCCAATGCCTAATTCTCTCTCCCTCTTTATCATTTAAAAGCTCCACTATTATTTGTGCGGGCATAAGAACATTTTTCTCGGTGTGGCTGCCTATAGAACGCGCCAACACTCCAAATGTCCTGCCTGCTATTCTCTCTAATACGCCCATAGTGGCACTTTAGCGTAAGGCAGTGAGGTCAGCAAGAACCTCGCCAGCATGGATGTCGGGCTTCACTTTTTCGTACACTTTGGCTATTTTCCCTTGCGGGTTTACGAGAAACGAGGAGCGGAGAATGCCCATATACTTTCGACCCATCATGCTTTTCTCGGCCCACACACCATATGCACTAATCATCCCCTTCTCGGGGTCAGCAAGGAGTGTAAACGGGAGATGATACTTGGTTGCAAACTTTTTATGAGATGCGACAGTGTCTGCCGACACACCAAAGACTTTTGCGTTCAACTTTTCAAAACTGGGAAAGGTATCTCGGAGCTGACATGCCTCTTTGGTACAGCCCGGCGTGTCGTCCTTGGGATAAAAATAAATCAGCACCCAAGAACCCTTGAGCGCTGACAACGTGTGCTGAGTATTATCTTGGTCAGGAAGCGTAAAATCTGGAGCATTGTCCCCTACCTTGAGCATGAGCTCATTCTACCCTATCCGTGACGAGGATTATGCTGCACTCTCAGTATGCCCTGCAGCACCGGTGGACGACGACCCCCCTTGGTGCTCATCCCTTCGCTAACACGATGAATGATATCGCTCGCCACCGCTATGACATGCGGATGATGTTGTGTGCCGAAGCTGTGCAAAAAAGGATTCGAGGCTTCGGACAACGAGATTTTTTTGTCTTCTTTGTTAATCATAAAATTTCAATGGATTATTTGGAGACTATACCTTAGCCTCCAGCCAAAATCAAGCTCGCAACGCGCCTACCTTCGTCAATGGCGCCATGCACCGTCGCTGGAGCGTCGCCAACTGAGCTCGCCTCGCCTGCATAGTACACGGTATCTTCAAGATCAAGACGCAGATGTTCACGTTCATTGGTTTGTCCCACCGTTGGGTATGAATATGAGCCACAGGCAAACGGGTCATCGCTCCAAGTAAAATGACGTGCGTGCACAACTTTTTCTCGAATGTAATTACCTATCCCATCTGCTAGCTCATTGATGCCGTACGCTATTGCAGCCTCGTCTCCCATTTCAGTGAGCGCTGTCGCACGACTCCCGCCGCTAAAACCTACTATGATGGTCTCACCACCGAATACTCTCTGCCACCAGTGGCCGACTAATCCAGCCGTTGCAAGAAAGGGGAAATACTCAATGCGAGAGTTGAGCCACAGTGTTAACTTTGTTGTATCGCCAAAACCGATCTTCTCCACTGCCTCCCAAAATGTGCCGGGGACGTCTGGGCTGAATGTAAGAGTTCTTTTTTTGAGCACGCCAAGCGGGACGGTGACGACTATCTTTTTTGCATGCACCGTACTCTCGGTAGTGTGCGCCATAACACCCCCCTCTTCCCACACAACGCGCTCGACGGGCATACTGAGTCGAATATCGAGGTCACGTGCCAAGTACTCGGTGACACGATCATACCCTTGGGGCAAGAAATAATTTACGACGCCATCATTAAATTCGCCATCCTCCGATACAATACCAAGGGTGCTAAGTTTGTCGGGATCAGCTGCATTCAAGTCACCAAACTCCCGCCCTTTATAGAAAGTCGCCTCTGCATCGCTGTTGTTGGATTTTAAGTACTCGTCGATAGAAATGTCGGGGCCAGTGTATGACCAGAGTTGATCATCCGTAAGCGCAAACCGTTTAAAAAGTTCGTTGGTATCTTCTCTGATTCTGCCACCGCCACCAAACTTTCTATAGCTATCTACCGACTCCCGGTCCCAATAGGCAGTTTCTATATTCTGCCCACAAACAATATCCCACGTTGAAACATCAGCACCATGGATAAACTCAGCCCCGCGCTCGACAATGCCTCGTGTGCGATCCGTTGAAACGCGGCCGCCGATACGGTCACGCGCTTCAAGGACGATAACCCGCTTCCCTGCGTCCGTGAGTGCCCGTGCTACAGCGAGCCCGCACGAGCCCGCACCAACCACAATGACATCGGCGTCCATGATTTATAACTTCTTTGCAGCGATAAAGACGGTGTAGTTAAACTTGAGGTCTTGAATTTTTTCGTCCAAAATGTCGAGTCCGTACACCTCCGCCGCGCGCGCAGACGCAACAACTGCTGTAGTCGGCGGGAGCGTGCCTTCTGCTAAGTCTTTTGCGGCGGTGGCAGTGTCCACATACTCTCCCACCTCGATCGTTGGCCACTGACGGGTTAGGTACATGCGGCATTGTCGGAGCGCCTGACGCTGAGACACAATTTTAATGATGTTCGATGCGTGTGAGCCCTTTACGCCGAGCAACATATGATCGACAGCGATTTCAAATATCTTATCAACTTTAAAGCGGTGCTCTGCGATCGCCGGTAGGTACTCCGTCACGACACCTCCATTTGAGTTCTCGATAGCGAAGACCCCAACGTCTATGGTACCCGTCTCGACTGCATCAAGCACTTCTGACGCTTGCGTCAAATACTGAAGTTCGGGATTCTCATCCCCTGCCTCTGTCGCATACGTGAGCGCTGCTTGTTCAGAAAAAGATCCGGCAACGCCCGACAGCCCTATTTTCATATTATCTAAGTATATCGTGCCCATGATAGAATGACCATAATGAGCGATTTTAAAATGCCGACTGAAGAGGAATTGAAAGCAAAATTAACCCCTGAGGAGTATCACGTCCTTCGCGAAGGCGGGACAGAGCTCCCCAATTCCGGTGCGTACGTTGATACGAGAACTGACGGAACGTATGCCTGCAAGGTGTGCGGTAACCCCCTTTTTCCATCGACAGCAAAATTTGACACGAATATACCTGGCCTTGCTGGATGGCCAAGCTTTGAAGATGCGCTCCCTGGCGCCGTTGTTATGAAGGAAGACACAACGCTTGGCATGCATCGAACAGAAATCACCTGCGCGCGCTGCGGTTCGCATTTAGGTCACCTTTTTGATGACAAATCTGAAACAAAAACCGGTAAGCATTATTGTGTAAATTCAGTGTGTCTTGATTTAGAAAAAAAACCATGAACGAAGAAGAGATACAAGCAAAGCTCACTCCTGAGGAGTATCGTGTCATGCGCGAAGGAGGGATAGAAGATCCATATACGGGTGATTTTTTAAACGATGGTCCTCCGGGTACATACATTTGCAAACTGTGCGCACAGCCACTTTTTGAATCGACTGCGAAATTTAACTTACTCACAGGGTGGCCATCGTTTGATCGAGCGATAGACGGCGCCGTGGAGGAATACGCATCAAAATGGATGGAAAAACCTGCCGTCGGAGCTAAGTGTATGAGTTGTAAATCATTTTTGGGGCGCATTGTCGAGAGGGGGCCCACTGAGACGAATAGAAGTTACTACATATACTCAGTGGCGCTATCGTTTGATTCGACAAAAATCCCTGCTCCACGCGAAAAGCCAATCCCCGATTCTGAGATAACTACCGCTGAAACGACAACCCCATGATACCGGCGCCTTCCATTGGTGACTTTTTTTTGAAACATACAAACCCGGTTATACGTTGGCTTATTATTGGTGACGTTACATTTTATGCGGCAGTTGGCCTTCTAGCGCCAATTTTTGCAATATTCATTGAAGAGTCCGTCGTGGGCGCTGGCCCTGAGGTTGTCGGCATCGCGACAGCTATTTTTTTGATTACGCGATCGATGGTTCAAATACCGGCAGCACAGCTCGTCGATCGTATCATTGGAGATGCCGACGATTTTTGGTTTATGTTTTTGTCACTTCTCTTAAGTGCAATCGTTCCGCTTGCATATTTGATTATCAGCACTCCGCTCGAGTTGTATTTAGTGCAGTTTATCTATGGTGCACTTTTGGCATTTAACTACCCTTCGTTCTACGCGCTGTTTACAAAATATATTGTCAAAAACCGAGAGGCCACTGCTTGGAGCATCTATCAAACATTCCTCGACTTGATGATGGCGGCGGCGGCGGCCGTGGGTGGTGTCGCCGCATCGTACTTTGGGTTTACTGCTGTTATTCTTGGCGTTGTCGTTATTGGAGTGCTTGGGTCGTTACTTCTTGTGCCGATACGATCCCGCCTACGGATCAATCAACCGACTGTTTAAGCTACGGGAAGCGTAAACCAGAAGGTTGAACCCTTGGCGTCTCCAACTGAAGTGACACCAATTTTGCCTCCGTGCTTCTCGATAATGTTTTTTGCAATGCTAAGCCCAATACCCACACCTTCTGTGTCAGCACGCTTTGCTGCATCTGTGCGGTAGAAAGAGCTGAAAATTCTTGATTGATCACTATCTGCAACGCCGATCCCTGTGTCTGCAACTTCGAATCGCAGCCTATTCTTTCCTTCCCCCCTTAGAGTAATGCGCACGGAGCCACCCTCTCTGTTATACATAACCGCGTTTTCAATCATCACATCCACCACTGAGGCGATTCTGCCCGAGTCTCCTATTGGCTTTTGTGTGTTTGGATCAATTTGTGTAACTACCGACAAGTTTTTTTGTTTTACCTGTGAATCAAAACGAATCAGTGCGTTCTGGATGGCGACTGATATATCAACTGATTCTTTTTTGTATCCGTAGGCCGTGTCCTCGGTATGTGCCGCTTCCATCAAAATATTAGTGAGCTCAATGAGCCTATTGTTAGCTACGTCGATACGCATCAGCCCTTCCTTGAGCACTGCGTCTCCGCCTGCCCGCTCAAGGAGCGTGGGGATCTCCCAGCGCGTTCGTGTAAGTGGTGTCCGCAATTTGTGTGCCGCAATGGTGATAAATTCGTATTTCAATCGATCTGCATCCTTTGTTTGTGACCACACCAGGCGTGCGATAAGCACAGAAATAGCTGAGATAAGGAGTGGGAGCGTCCAGAACTGGAGCCACGGCAGCGTTGATACGAGATAGTCATTCAACAAAATGACAAACGCAAAAAATGCAGCGACAGTCCCGATAGCTATCGCATAATAAAACGCGTGGCGCACCACGAGCCTTACATCAAGTAAGTGGTGCGTAAAGATACCGTATGCGACCGGAATAAGATAAAACCCGAGAAACATGCCCACAATTGGGTCAACGGGAATATTGTAGACTAACGCAAAGTTTGAACACCCGATCGCATAGCCCACCATGAGCATAAAAATAAAATATTCATACCGCTTGCGTTCTGGACCGACAGCATGAAAATATGAAACAACAAGGACAATAAACGCGACAAGCGGTGTGAGGATAAAGTGCATCAGCATGGCGGTATATAGCCAGCCAGGCTCTAAGTAGTAATAGAAATAAAGTTTGGGCAGCACGGTCGGCAAAAAAGCTACAGGGTTAATCCAGGCGTATACAAAAATAAGGAACCCAGAAATGTACGTCAAAATGATGAACCACTGCCAGTCCGTGTCCTTTTTACAAATGTACAAAATGAGATGGACGCTGGTCATTGCAATAAACACATCAAAGATATTTAAAAACCACCAAAAGTACGCGGCGTAGTACTCGGTCTGTAGTGACGCGATGATAAAATTAACCTGATAGACTAAGCACGCGAGACAGAGAAACAAAAAGAGTTGGTTTGCACGACCACGCATATTACTGAAGAAAACAAAAAAGCCGCCGACAAGAATCATTACCGCGGACACCGCGTTGCCGCCAAGCGTAATGATAAGCTGGTCAGAAAGTCCAAACATTGGTTATACGGCATTTAAGGAGGGCGGGGCTCCAACAATTTCTTTAACCATACTTGAAATACTGGTCGGCATGGTAACCGCTTTGACAAAAAAATGAAGAGCACCGAGATCCTTTGCCCTCTTTACATCACTCTCCGAATTCAAATTAGACAGCACGACGATGGGTATTTTCGACGTAGCGAGGTCCGCCTTAAGTTGGCGCAGGACTTCAAATCCTTCAATTTTTGGCAAAAGGAGATCAAGGAGTATAAGATCTGGCTTCCACTCGCGCGCAACTTTAAGCCCTACTTCTCCGTCTGGTGCCTGCATAACATCGTATCCCACCTGAGACAGGACGTTCTCCAAAGTATCTGCAAAAAACTTCTCGTCTTCTATGTACAAAACGCGCTGGGCAACTGCCATACCCCTCAGTATAGCGTCTCTATTTGAGGTCAAGGATTACGTCCACGGTATCCCCATGTTCCAGCCCCTCCATGCGGCGAATGGAGGCTTTGACCGGTAGAAGGTAGGTGCCCGACTTTTTGTCTGGAAATACGCTTGTATCGAATGTTGAACCACCAATTTTGGCACGCACCCGCACTGACCCCCACCCTCGTTTCACCTTGATTTCTTTCCCGATCTTCGCCGACTCAGCTTTCGGCACGCTCACAAAGTGCCACGCCGCCTTCTCTCCTGGCCACCGCCATAGCTTTGCTTTGAATTTAAGGCGCTTCACACGCCTAGTATACGGCGTGCACACCCCATCAAACTATAGGACATATTCGGGCGAATTAGCCTATGAACTTAGAAAATCTGCTTTCGTCGCACGAGATCATTAAAGATATTGTTGGGGAACCTTCTCCCGTCGTGGGTTTCAAGGGTAAAATCTCCCTTCTTCGTGTGGATATATTTAGGAAGATCTCCCTTCTTAAAGATATCCACCACTACATAATCGAGCTTTCTATGCTTTGGAACATCTGCGCCAAGCGACAACTTCCTCGCCGTCCGCTCTGCATCTTGTAGAAGCTTTTGTTTTCTCGCTTCTGCACCCGGCAAAAGCAAGTCCATGGCGGTGATCGCGCAGCGACGCTGTCCAGATGCGCATGCTCTGCTGCCATCAGGATAGTGAAATGTCTTGTACATACTAGCGATATTATTCCAATGACCTTCACCTGTCAATTGTTGTTACTTCAGCGAATCAAATACACTTTTTAGAATGCTTGATACGCTATTCTTGGGAGGCGGCCACGAACCAGGTTCAAGCTCGCGAATGTCAAGACATTCAACAAAAATGCTTTTTGGGTTACGTTGGTGGACATCACGTGATGAGACAGTTCTCACCTCCATAACACCATCCTTCATGCCGTGATAAAAACCTCTCACTTTTTCAAAAGATCTTTTAGTAACAACAATGGGAAATGTGGGTTCAATATGATATTTCGTTAGGAGAGACTGAATATACTCTTGTGAAAACACCCGCTGATCTGCAACTTCGTAGGAGGGCATGTGGACTACCGTCTTGCCTTAGCGCGGTCGTTCTCGGACAAGTACATCTTGCGCAAACGAACCGACTTTGGCGTAATTTCAAGATACTCGTCATCAGACATAACTTCAAGTCCACGCTCAATCGTGAGTTCGTACGGCGGCGTGAGTGCAATGGCGTCGTCAGAGCCTGATGCGCGCATGTTGGTGAGCTGTTTGCCCTTTGTCGGATTAACGATCATTTCTTCACCTTTTGAGGTATTCCCCACTACCTGACCCTCATACACTTCGACGGCCGGCCCGACATACAACATCCCGCGATCCTGGAGGTTAAAGAGCGAAAAGCCGAGCGCCTTACCACTCGCCATGCTGATCATCGAACCCACCTGCCGCTTCTTTATCTCTCCCGCATATTCTTTAAACGCGATAAAACGCGACGACAAGATCCCCTCGCCCTTCGTATCAACAACAAACTGATTTCTGTAGCCTAGGAGACCGCGTGTTGGGCCCTCGAATATCATACGCACTGTGTCCCCATGGACACGAAGATCGTTCATAACAAACGCACGTGTACCAAGCCGTTCTATAATCGCACCCTGAAATTCACTTGGCGTATCGATGACCACCTCTTCGTACGGCTCTACTTTAACGCCATTCTCTTCTTTTATGATTACCTGCGGCTGACTCACCTGCATCTCATATCCTTCGCGGCGCATATTCTCAAGCAATATTGAAACGTGGAGCTCACCGCGTCCAAAGACGCGAAAGGTGTCGTTACCCCCAAAGTCAACACGAAGACCGACATTGATCTCGAGTTCTTTTTCAAGGCGTTCGCGGATCTGACGATTAGTTACAAATTTGCCTTCCTTACCTGCAAAGGGCGAATTGTTAACAAGAAAGTTAAGTGCAATGGTTGGCTCGTCAACGTGGATTGACGGTAACGGCTCAACGTTCGCATCCGTTGTTATCGTCTCGCCAATGTAAACATCGGGGAGTCCCGCTACGAGGACGATATCCCCTGCTTCTGCTCGCTCAGTCTCGACACGCTCGAGACCATTAAAAGAAAAAACTTTGACGGTGCGGCCAGTACGTGACGCGCCATCTGCTTTTTTAATGATGACGTTCTGGTTTGGCATAATCACGCCCTCGTATACGCGACCAACAGCGAGACGTCCTAAGAAATTATCGTACCCAAGGTTGAATGGCTGAAATTTGAGTGGTGTACCCTCTGGTGTCGGACTCTGCGCTGCAACATGTTCAAGCACGACATCGAGAAGCGGTGTCAGGTCTTTACGTTCGTCATCCAGTTTTCGCATCGCAACGCCATCACGACCGATCGCATAGACGACTGGGAAATTAGACTGTTCGTCATTCGCTCCAAGCTCGAGAAAGAGCTCTAACACCTGCTCTTCGGTGCGGTGAGCGTCCGCTGCTGGCTTATCTATTTTGTTAATAACCAAAATAGGTTTGAGACCGAGCTCAAGTGACTTTTTAAGTACAAAGCGAGTCTGCGGCATCGGGCCCTCCTGTGCGTCTACGATGAGCAGCACAGAGTCGATAGAGCGCAAGACGCGCTCAACTTCTGAACCAAAGTCGGCGTGACCTGGTGTGTCGACAATGTTTATCTTGGTGCCTTTGTACAGAACACTCGCATTTTTTGCATAGATGGTGATACCGCGCTCCTGCTCTAACTTGTTGGTGTCCATCGTGACGCCCTCCTTTGCCGCGCCAGTCTGACGCAAAATAGCGTCGGTGAGGGTCGTTTTGCCGTGGTCCACGTGGGCAATAATCGCGATATTTCTGATTTCCATAATTAACAAAAAATGCCCCGAGGGCTGCTTTCTATTGTAGCACGAAACGGTGTATGCGTACAGTTACGCCAAAAGCGCGTGGAGCTCGGTCGCCACAGCATCGGGCTTTTCAATAAAACTGTAGTGTCCTTTGTGATGTGTGGTGACTCGAGTTCCAAAGCGACCAGTACCTATTGATCGCTCATTCCGCCTCTCTTCGGCCAGCACTTCGTCGTGGGGGAAGACACTATCGTTCGCATCATAGACGCGGAAGATTTTTATGTGCCTGCCTACTGTTTGTGTTATCGCGTTCAAGTATGGAAAAGCGTTAAAGGATACGAGGGACCGCGCTTCATCCACTGCTCGTCCTTTAAAAAATCCGCCATTCTTTCTGATCAACCTGACTGACTCGAGCGCTACATCCACCATCTTTGATGAGTTAAGCGCTGCTCGTTTTGAGAGGCCTGTCATAAATCTTCGAAAGAGCTTAGAGTAACCCACATCACCGTTGTGGCCTGCGGAGTTCATGAGAACGACGTGATCAAAGAGCTCTGGCCACAAAAACGCAGCGATGGTGACATAGGCGCCGCCCTGTGAGTGGCCGACAACATCGATTTTCTCGTCGGTTCCTTTTTGTACCTTGGATTCGATAAATGTTTTTAGTGCGAGCGCTTTTCGAAATTCTGTAATACGTATGCCGCGGATGAGTGCATCAATAGAGCGCGGCAGCGCGTTCGCATACCGAGCACGTGCACGCGCTAGTTCAGCACGCATAATCCCCTCCAGATGTTCGTCAGGAAGTGCGACGTCATGCGACATTGCATATACCTCATGTCCAAGCTTAGCTAGTGCAACTGCAGGCTCAGTGTATATTCGTGCAGACTCACCCATTCCTGGCGCGATAATCACTTTACATTTTTGTGTAACCCGCTCTGGGACGACGTGTACAAAATCGGTATGCGATCGATCTGAAACCTCATATTCACCCGTGGTAACGGTTGGTGCGCGCGTGCCTCTTTCTGCGCCGTGTACTTTCACGTTCGCATTATAACATTTCTACCAAAAATTGCAACATTTCGACCGTTATTTCCTTTTAGGTCGTGCCATGTACTCAACGCCTGGCTGAGGCCAAAAGCTCCCCATCATAGGTCCTGGCTGAATATACACAATCTCAGGTTTTAGTATCTTGTTTCCATCCAAAAAGGTCTCAATTGCATCGCTCGCCCTCTCTTGCGCCCTCTTTGCCGCCCTTGAGCCTCTGCCGTAGCGCTTTACAGCTGTGTCCCTTTTCCTGCCCGTTGAAAGCACGTGCTCCTCAAGCACATCAAGAATTCGACGATTTGGGGCGTTTTTTAGTCGTTCATCCATATCATTGATGCAGTTGTTGTATCACGGCTATATTTTGTTGTCCATCACCCTCTTCGGACCTACCACTAAGCGTGGGATTTTATATATTCATCGCGACCCATAAATGATTTCGTATTTTTTACTCTGTCGACAAAAACAACACCGTCTAGGTGGTCAATCTCATGCTGGATGATACGCGCGAGTAGCCCAGATGCATCGAGAGTAAATTTTTTACCATTCTCATTAATGGCTACTACCGTTATTGATTCTGCCCGGGACACATCGCCAAAAAGTCCACCGTGCGCAACACTACCGCATCCCTCATACCCGGAGATAACTTTTTTAGACCTTTTAATAATTCTCGGGTTAATAAATATTCGCAGGGGGTCAAACTTCTTAATATGCTTTCGTGCTTTTGTTTTGCGTACCTCAGTCACAAAAATCCTCAACCCAACGCCAATTTGTGGTCCGGCCATTCCTACGAGCCCAACTTCGCGCATTGAGTCAGTCAGATCGCGTACTACATGCAGAACCTTAGCTGAAACTGCGGTGACCCTCTTTGACTTCGTTCGGATTATCTTATTACCTATTTGAGTTGTTGGTCGAATACTCATGACAACTTTGCAGTGATGAGCATGAAGTGTGGAAACTCGGTGTCGACGCCGTGTGTGCCCGTATAAATCTCTTGTATGTTTTCGACAACGAATCCTGCATCCTTTAACGCACCGACATAACTCTCGAGTGGGCGATGATAGAAGAAACTCGTAACCTGAGTCTGACCGCCTGTCTTTTGAGGAAGAGGTATGGTGACCTCGCTTTTGTACCTATCGACACGACGATATGTTAATTTTCTCCCTTCATCCTTACCCCACCCACTCATGCGCGGGATACGAAACGCGGGGTGCAACATAAATATAACGAGGCGTCCGCCAGATTTTAAAAGACGCGCTGCGTTTAAAAATGCTGCGCGGTGATTATCTATGTCTTGTATCGAAAAAAGAAATGAGGCGCAATCAAATTTATCTTTCGTCGCAAATGTTGGCAGCGCAATACCTTTAGACAGTGCGGTATCAGACACAAAGAACAGCGCTTTGGAGCCCTCTTTGCTCGCTATCTCCTTACCTTCACGGATCATACCAGGTGCCTTATCGACACCAACATACTCGCCACCTGCCTTTTCGACGACAGTCCGCAGAACACCCGCGCCACAACCGAGATCAATGACGCGCATCCCCCTCTTCAAGGCCAGCGCCTCTTTCATATGTGGGAGCGCAAATTGTTTGTGGAAGTTGTGCCCACCGCCAGCCCACCCCTTGTACCAATCAGACAAGTTATCCCAGCCCGTCTTTTCTGTCCGCCTGGCCTCCTTGGCCGCAGTCACCTTTGGACTTATCTGTCCAGGTCTAAACTTTGGCCTCCCCTTCTGTTTGTCTCGCGCCATACGGGCACTATAGCAAAATTACTTAGGATTATCTTTGTCGTCCTTTTTTAAATATCCGATTTTTTCGAGCCACTCATTTTCTTTTTTTGCATCTTCTTCAGACTCTTTGAGGAGCCCCAGCGGCTTCAGGATGACGTTTCGGATAAAAAGGTACAGAAGCTCGATTATCATATCAACATCATGCCATGGCAATGGCTTTGTCGATAGCAGATTTAAGCGCCTCAAGAACTGCTCTATCTGCCATGCATTGCTCACGAAGCTTAGTGCTGAGTTCAATTTGTACGCCCCTCTTTCGTCTCCCCTGATTGCAGATGTTTGATGGTCGCGTGCCAGCCAGCGTCGGATATTGGTCGCCATCCTCCACTTCAATTCCTGCTGCATTGAGCTCGCTGATTATGCGAGCGCGCAGCACCTCGTCCTTGCCGCCAACCACTGCCCACTCACGGCCAGGGTCGCGAACCATGCCATGGATGGTTATCACTGTATCCGCTTCTTTAGCCATTACGTTTGCAACAGGCTCGTTATAGCTGTTACTCGAAACGTGCATCCTATTATTGCCGGTATCTTTAATGCCAAGAAAGCCGTAGTACGAATACCTATCACCTGCTACAAAGTATGCAATTTCTGCCGTTGAAAACTCAATATACCCGCCGTGCGGCGCCATGATTAAAAACGGCGACGGTCGTTTGAGTGTTAGGATTTCAAAATCTCTACCGCGAGTCTCGTTTTCAAAAAGCTCTTTGAAATCACGATACGACTCAACAAACTTTTCTCCAGATTCGCGAGCCATGTCATACAATTGTTAGCGGACCTGCCAATTAAGTTGCTCGTGTAATGTATCGGTGACCACCTTCATCCATGCATTAACTTCAGCATCAGTCAGCGTCTTGTCCATGGATTGAAACACGAGTCGATAGGCATATGACGTTCTCCCCTCTTTTGAAAACGTGTCGAAGAGATCACAACGCTTGAGCAGTGCTCCAGCTTTTTCTCGTATGATACTCTCGACTGCACTCGCCGCCACTCCATCCGGCACCCATACGGCGATATCGCGAAGTACAAATGGATAGAGCGAGAATTGCTGATAGGTTAATGAGGGTGGCTTTGCATTAGTCGCCGAAAGAACACCAATAAGCTGACTTATCTCAAACTGAAGAGTGTTTCCTATTCGTGCTGAACTAAGTGGCTTGCCGGCGGCTGCGGAGAGAAATTCAGACACCGCGCCGAGAGCAGCGTCAGTTTTTTTGTTAGCACTTTTTTCTGGAGTCCAGTGTGTCACACCGAGAATGAGCTTCTCCTTTCCCTTTGGCCATACGGCGCCAATTTCAAATAGTTTTAAATCCTTTGCATTGAAAAGCGGTAGGTTTGGGCCGTTTTGCTCAATTGCTCGCATATGTCCTCGCTCAAACGAAGGGCGCAAAAACTTTTTATCATCTGCAAGCGGCTTAGCCATCTCAACGTCCCCCACGTCTTGAAACACATACGAAGAAATTTCACTGTAGCCCTCTTTTGCCAATATATCTCTAACTGCATTGCACGCAGCGATCACTTCATTCTTTGGGACACTGCCTGATGCAGTCATTGCTTTTGTTGCAACGTGATCGTAGCCGGCAATACGACCCACCTCTTCTACCAAGTCCTGCATAACATTAATGTCTATTCTTTCAAATGGGGGCGTCACCACATAGGCATCTCCATTTTTTGAAAATGAAAAACCGAGTCGTGCAAACACATCTTCAATCACAGTCTCTGAATACTCGGCACCAAGTATTTCCTCAATATTTTTTCTCGTCACTGATACGGTTCTCGCGACCGGCTTTCGCGGATACTCATCGACGACGCCGACGAGCTCGCCACCCGCTACTTGTTTGATGAGTGCGAGGACATCACGCATCCCATAGCCCACCAACTCTGGCGACGGTCGATTTTGATATCGCGTTGAAGCGTCAGTAAATATTTTAAGCGCCTGTGATGCACGACGAAGCAGTGTGCCGTCATAGTTGCCGACTGAGATAAACAAATCAGTTGTTTTCTCGGTGACGCCCGACGATTTACCGCCCTTGATACCGGCGACGTCCAAAAGTGTGCCGCCCACTGCATCGGTGAAAACGAACATGGCGTCTGTGAGTTCATATTCTTCGCCAGTGAGGATGGTTATTTTTTCTCCCTTTTTTGCACGTCGTATATCGATTTTAACTACATCATCGTCTTTCTTGAGTGTCCCTACATCAAATGCGCCTGCGGGCTGTCCGATGTCGAGCATCACGTAGTTCAATATATCGACAATGTTATTGATGGAGCGCTGACCCACCGCTTCAAGCGCAGTTTTAAGCCAGTCAGGTGAGGGTCCGACTTTTATGCCCCGTACAAGTGCCCCCGCGTGCCGCAGCACGTATGTATCATCCTGAGTAATGACGAGTTTGTCTGTCGGTGGAAATGCAGAGACCGGGACGCGCAGTGGATCCATCTTCATGGGCATTTTGAGTATCGCAGAGAGTTCGTGTGCAATACCGCGATGACTCAGGCCATACCCTGCCCTGTCGGGGAGCACCTTCAAATCAATGACATCGTCACTTATCACCTCCTCAATTTCAAACGCATGAAAAGTTAACGCATCATCAATGGCCGGGATACTCGGCAACTCAGCTTCAAAGTATTTCTGTAGCCAGCTTCTTGAAACTTTCATACCTTTTCTTCAAATGCGTAGTCAAAACGTAAGTCTCCGTTATGGAAGTAACGGACATCAGGAATGCCGTACTTGACCATGAGCAGTCGCTCAAGGCCGCCACCAAAAGCAAAGCCCTGTGTCTTTTCGGGATCTAGGCCCGCGTTTCGCATTACCGTCGGGTGTAGCATGCCGGCGCCGCTCATCTCAAGCCACCGCCCCTCCTTACCCGGGACATGGAACCAACAATCGATCTCGACCGACGGCTCGGTAAAGGAAAAAAATGATGGGCGAAAGCGAACCTTAACGTCGGGCCCGAGATACTCTTTATACAACTGTTCAAAGGTTCCCTTCAAATGCGCAAGCGTGATCTGACCCGTTGGTGCAGCAGCAAATCCATCAATTTGATAGAACTGCGCTTCGTGCGTTATATCGGTCGCTTCGTTGCGAAACACTTTGCCAGGATTAAATGTGCGGAGTTCAGTTAAATTTTCTTTCGCCATTTTTTCGAGCATGCGAAGTGTCACCGTCGTCGTGTGCGTGCGCATCACTTCTTCTTTTCTATCTTTTATCCAAAAGGTGTCCTGCATATCGCGCGCAGGATGATCCGGCGGGATGTTAAGCCCCGTAAACGTGTGCCACTCAGTTTCAAGTTCGGGCCCATGAGCTACAGAGAAACCCATGCGCGCAAATATGGAAGCCAATTCACGAAGTGGCGTCGATATCGGATGCAGTCTTCCTGCTAAGTTCATCTGCGTATCTTATCATAAGAGGACTAGAAATAAAGGTATTTTCTGGTACAATCACCCTATGACGGAGGCCATACTCTATGTCATCATCTTTTTGACGCTCTATTTTCAGGCGTTCATGCTTTTGACCTACGTGAGTAGGTCTGCACGCGAGCGCCGCGCAAAGTCACCAATGACGGCAGATTTTCCTCATGTTGCAGTCATCGTCCCCTGTTTTAACGAAGAGTCTACCATTGGCAGCACCGTTGAATCATTGAAGGCACTTAACTACCCAAAAGACAAACTCGAGATAGTACTCGTGAACGACGGTTCGACAGACAATACTCGATCGGTTATGGATGCGTACGCGAATGATCCACACATCATGGTCATACATAAAGAAAATGGCGGCAAGCATTCAGCGATGAATCTTGGCATTGAAAGAACGACCGCAGAATTTATTGGCTGCTTGGATGCTGACTCATTTGTACATGAAAACGCGCTGTCAGAGATTATCCCCCATTTTGATCATGAGAATGTCGGCGCGGTCACTGCGTCTATGTCGGTGCACGAACCAAAAAACGCTCTTCAATCTATGCAGTACGCAGAATATCTTCTCGGCATCGCACTTCGCCATATCATCTCATCGGTGAATGGCCTCTATGTGACACCTGGTCCATTTTCATTTTATAGACGAAGTGTCCTCGCAAAAGTCGGTGGCTTTCGATATGCGCACCAGACCGAGGACATGGAGATGGCCATGCGACTCCAAAAGGCCGGCTATACCATCGAAAACGCGCCACGCGCGCAGGTATACACCAAGGCTCCGCATACACTCTGGGCCCTTATCAAGCAGCGCACCCGTTGGACATCTGGCTTTATTAGAAATGCGTGGGACTATCGAGCTATCATCGGCAACCCACGCTATGGTGTCCTCGGACTTTTGATCATGCCGCTGGGTATCTTGGCGCTAGTCGCGGGCATGGGTCTCTTTGTAATGACTACCATCGATACGACGCGAAGCATCGCGTCTGCAATTGCAATGCAGGGCGAAGTGCCGCTCACGTTCGTGTTTTCAATGCCGGGCTTAGATTGGTTCTACTTCCCCATTACCGAGGTTCTCATGCTCTGCCTCGTCGGTATCAGCATTATCTTCGTCACCATGATTATTGGTAAGCGCATCTCGGGAGTCCCTGGCACCTTGGGTGCTGGTCTCATTTGGTACCTGACCCTCTACTCTCTCATCTCTCCCGTATGGCTGTTCCGCTCGGTGCGTGATGTCGCCTTTGGCTATTCGAGAAGCTGGCGATAATCTAACAACATGACTCCAGCAGCACAAAACGCACTCATCGCATTGGTTATCACCGTGCTTCTTTTTGGAACGGTTATTGGCGCAGTCGAATATTTAAATCGCGCACGCGTCGCAGAGCTCTCTAACATCGAGGATAAAATCGCTATCGATACGTTGTCCCTCGAGACACAGTTTGATCTCTTGGCCGAGGCACCGTGTACTGATATCACTGAGGGCTCAGTCCTCTCGACCGAGCTGAACGATCTCGCCGAGCGCCTCTCATACACTGAAGAGCGACTCGGCTCTGACAATGACGAGGTGATAAAACTGAAACGACAATACACACTTCTCCAGATCAAAGATTATCTGTTGATGAAACGCCTTTCGAAAGAATGTAAAAATCTTAACCCTGTCTTTGTACTCTACTTCTATTCAAACAAAGACGGCGACTGCCCGGGCTGTGCTGAGGCTGGCTACGCGCTCTCATACCTGCGCTCGACATATCCCCGACTCCGCGTGTACTCATTCGACTACAACCTCGACTTAGGCGCACTTAAAACATTTGAAGCCGTTCTTGGCATTAAGCCTCCCTTCCCCGCCTACGTTATCAGTAACGCAAAATTTAATTCGCTCACATCTCTTTCTGATCTTGAATCAAAACTGCCCCTCGACCTTCTCGCCACCTCAACCGCCACAAGTACTAAGAAGTAACATGCAGGATAGGATTGAAAATATAGAAAAAGATTTGGAGGCTATAAAAGAGCGGAATGTGCGCGTTGAGGGAGATAAGGCTTGGGAGACGAGCTGGTTTCGTATTGGCACTGTCGCAGTAATTACTTACGCGGTTGCAGCGCTCGCCCTGTTTGCAATCGATAACGACTACCCGTTTAGAAACGCGCTTATTCCAACTATCGGCTACATCCTCTCAACCCAGTCTCTCCCCCGCATCAAAGAGTGGTGGATAAAGAGCCAGACAAAATAATTATTAGGATAAGAAAATTCGTGGAGCCGCCTCTCGGATTCGAACCGAGGACCTACGGTTTACAAAACCGTTGCTCTA